>NZ_LWEZ01001773.1:0-696 GCF_001634945.1 Alcanivorax sp. HI0044 | reverse complement strand
CTGATCGACCAGAACGGCGTGGTACGCAGCCAGATCGTTAACGATCTGCCCCTGGGCCGTAACATGGACGAGCTGATTCGTCTGGTTGACGCCCTGCAGTTCCACGAAGAGCACGGTGAAGTTTGCCCGGCGGGTTGGCAGAAAGGCGATTCCGGTATGAAGGACACCCCGGACGGTGTGGCCGAGTACCTGTCTGGTAACGCAGACAAGCTGTAATAGAAAGCAGCACAAGAAAGGGGCGCCAGAAATGGCGCCCCTTTTTTTTGCGCTGCTTGCCGGATGCCTGACGCACAATGCCTGACGCTAAAAGCAGGATCAAAACACTGCGCAGCGTCAGGCGTCAGGCGTCCAATCAATCCAGCTCTTTCGCCAGGGTTGGCGGGATGGTTTTGGCCGGTGGTGGTGGCCAGCCGCCCAGGGTCTTGAAGCGATTGACCATGGAGCAAAACAGCTCCGCCGTGCGGGTGGCGTCATACAGGGCGGAGTGAGCTTCGCGCTGGCTGAAACGGATGCCGGCGGCTTCGCAGGCTTTGGCCAGCACCGTTTGTCCGTATACCAGCCCGGCCAGGGCGGCGGTATCGAAACTGGAGAACGGGTGGAACGGGTTGCGCTTGATGTCGGCCCGGTCGGTGGCGGCGTTCAGGAAACCCTGATCGAAGAAGCTGTTATGGCCCACCAGTACTGCGCGTGTGCAAC
>NZ_LWEZ01001772.1:0-870 GCF_001634945.1 Alcanivorax sp. HI0044 | reverse complement strand
CTGCTGACGCTGATGATGGCGCAGGTGTGTGATCTGCAGCCGGGCGATTTCGTGCATACCCTGGGCGATGCGCACCTGTACTCCAATCATCTGGAGCAGGCCGACACCCAGCTGGCCCGCACGCCCGGCCCGCTGCCGACAATGACGCTGAATCCGGCGGTGAAGGATCTGTTCGCGTTCACCTTTGACGATTTCACCGTCAGCAATTACGAACCCGCCGCGCACATCAAGGCGCCGGTGGCAATCTAACGCCTGATGCCCGAAGCCGGACGCACGATGCGAGAGAGTCTTTGTCCGGCGTCAGGCGCCCGGCCTCTAGCGTAGGTTTTTTCATGCCCATTCGTCTTTCCATGATGGTCGCCAAGGCCAGCAATAATGTCATCGGCCGGGATAACAAGCTGCCCTGGTATTTGCCCAATGACCTCAAGTACTTCAAGCAGGTTACGTTCGGCAAGCCGGTGATCATGGGCCGCAAGACCTGGGAGTCACTAAAGGGGCCGCTGCCCGGGCGCACCAATATCGTGATTACCCGCCAGCCGGATTATCAGGCCGAGGGCGCCAAGGTGGTGGCCACCGTGGAGGACGCCATCACCATGGCGGAGAATGTGGCATTCATCGAAGGGCAGGAAGAAGCGGTGATCATGGGGGGGGCCGAAATCTATGCATTGGCGTTACCGCAGACCCAGCGACTCTACCTCACAGAAGTGCATGCCGAGGTAGACGGGGATACATTTTTCCCTGAATACGAGGCCTCCGAGTGGCAAGAAATCGGCCGCGAAGATTTCGCCGCGCAAGGGCCAAACCCTTACGATTATTCCTTCGTGGTCTACGAGCGAAAATAGCGGCGCGCTTGCTGCGAAGCGACCTTCA
>NZ_LWEZ01001771.1:0-686 GCF_001634945.1 Alcanivorax sp. HI0044 | reverse complement strand
CACCGGCCTCGCTGGCAAAGGGGTCACCGTCGGCAAAAGGATCGGCGCTGTCTGCCGCGAAAGGGTCACTGCTGGCAAAGGGATCCGCGTTGCCAGCCTCGTCAGGGCTGTCAGAGGCAAACGGGTCGCTGGGGCTGTCCTCCATGCTGTCACCGTCCCAGCCGGTGGCGGGTTGGTTGAGGGCGGCTTTTTGCGCGGTTGTGGCCTTGGGCGCATCGATGACGATATCCAGTGGGGTGGTGCCGCCCAGTTTGCGATCGATCTGAAGCATGCCCTGATAGATTTCCGTGTCTTTCTGGAAGTAATCAATGAACCGGTTTTCCACGGTCAGGCGGCTGACGCCCCACAGGGAGGCGACGATCACGGCCAGCGCGACGATCAGCAGAATGGGCCGGCGGCGCTCGGTAAAGCCGGCGAAGGCCAGGGTCAATTCCCGGCTGAGATCACGCCCTTGCCGGGGTTGGCCGGCGGATAGCGGGGCCAGCAGGGCGGGGAACACCAGAAAGCAGACGATCAGTGACACGCCCAGGCCCAGGGTCATCATCCAGCCGAAGTCGATTACCGGGCGAATGCCGCTGATGACCAGCGAGGAGAAGCCCACCATGGTGGTGAGGATCATGTAGATGCTGGGGCGCATCATGTGGGCGGCGGTCTCGCGGATCAGCCATTTCTGGCTGGCGTCCGGG
>NZ_LWEZ01001770.1:0-10771 GCF_001634945.1 Alcanivorax sp. HI0044 | reverse complement strand
GCAGTTACATCAATCGCATGTCGGATTATTGCAAGCACTGCCAGTACAACGTAAAGACTGCCAGCGAATCCGAAAGCTGCCCGTTCAACAGCCTTTACTGGCACTTTATTCATCGCCATCGCAAACAGTTTGCCGGCAATCATCGCATGAAAATGATCTACGGGAATCTGAATCGGATGGATACGGCGAAGGTGGATGCCATTCTGGCGCGGGCGGAATCGTTGTTGGCGGACCCGGATGCGTTATGAGTTAAGGTGATCACGGGCTGTTTTCGCCGTGTTGCTTGCAGCGTGAAGCATGATGCTCCTCTTTATCAGGTACAAAAAAGCCGGCGCACCAGGAGGTTGACGCCGGCGAAACCGTAGGCAGAAAAACTTACGGATTGGTGAGTAGCGTATAGGCACCGGCACCGCTCTGGGCCTGTACCTGCCAGCGGTAGTACCCGCTGTTCACATTGGTATGGATCTCGGCTACACCACCTTGTGGGCTGGCGGTGGTCACGTTGTTCCAGCCGCAGAAGAACAGGAAGCAGCTTTGTGCTTGCAGGGTCACGGTGAAGCTGGCGCCCGCCGGGCTATACAGCCAGGCGTCAATCTGCCCGCCGGAAAAGTTGAAACCGTTGGACGGCAGGATCGCAGAGCCACCGTTGTTCAGCTGGCCTTCATAGCGGGTGCAGTCCGGGCAGGGGGAGGTTTCTGTTCCCACGCTTACGGTCTGGTCGGTGCTGCCGGTCTGGTTGGCGGTGTCGGTGACCGTCAGGGTCACGGTGAATTCGCCATCCACTCCGTAGTCGTGAGTGATCTGTTCGCCACTGGCCACATTGCCGTCCCCCAGGGTCCAGTCCCAGGCCGCTACGGCCACATCATCGCTGGAGCCGCTGGCATCCAGCTCACAAACCGTGCCCGCGCAATCCGCGGTGAAGGCTGCGGTCGGCAGGCGGTCAATCCCGGAGCCGTCCTGCTGAGTGATCTGCAGTAAACGGTTGGGCGACTGGTTGCCCGCATTGCTGATGGCGCCGGTGACGGTGTCGTCCACCAGTGCCACATTCACAGCACCGGGAGTGGCACTGGGGTTGGCACCCAGATACAAGGCAGCCGCACCGGCGGCATGCGGCGCGGCCATGGAGGTGCCATTCAGGCTGGCGGTCTGGGTATCTGACTGATACCAGGCCGAGGTGATGTCGCTACCCGGTGCGAACAGATCCACGCAGGCGCCGAAGTTGGAAAAGGAGGAACGTTGGTCCTGGCGGGTAGTCGCACCGACCGTCAAGGCTTCGGGCACCCGGTTAGGCGAGCCATTACAGGCATTGGCGTTATCGTTACCTGCCGCCACCACCATGGTCACGCCAGCATCGACGGCGTTGGCGACGGCGGTATCCAGTGCGGTGGAGGTAAAGCCGCCCAGCGACAGGTTGGCCACGGCGGGCTTCTGGTGATTACCGGCCACCCAGTCGATACCGGCGATAACCGCAGAGGTGCTGCCGCTGCCGTAGCAGTTCAGTACACGTACCGGCACCACGTTGGCCTGTTTCGCCACACCATAAGTGCTGCCGGCAGCGGTGCCTGCTACATGGGTGCCGTGGCCGTTGCAGTCTTCAAAGTCGTCAGGGTTAACACTGCCACCAAACAGGAAACCCCCGGAGCTCACGAAATTGCGACCGGGCAGTACTCGGCCGGTAAATTCCTGATGTGTGGTGCGCACGCCGGTATCCACCACATAGATGTTCACATCACGCCCGCCGTTGTCTGGATACTGAAAACTGCTATCCAGCGGCAGGGCCGGTTGATCGACCCGGTCCAGGCCCCAGGTGGCGTTACTCTGCACGGCTACGGTGGTCACCATGCGGTCCGGCTCAACCGAGATGACACCGGGCAGAATACCAAGCAAGTTTGCCTGCAGGTTGGTCAATCTTACGGTCATGCCCAGCAAGGCATGGTCATAGGTATAAAGCACCTCGCCCCCACCAATACCGGCCAGCAGCGTTTGAATAGCTGTGGTCAGGCTGGTGAGGCCCAGTTGCTCGGTGATATTCGGTGCCAGGGTCACAATGTATTGGTTTTGGATGATCTCCCCCATGGCGGGGGTATTGTTATCGTCGGCGGCCCAGGCGGGTGACAGCACGCTGCCCCCCAGAACGGCGGCCAACACGGCGGCCTTGAATGTCGATCGTGGCATTGCGTTCCCTCCAGTACGTTAGTGTCAGAACGCTAGGGAAACGCCGTGTATCTCTCCATGGGCAGGGTGTAGTTTTTTGTTGTTTTGAAAGGGGTTCAGCGGCCTGTAAGCGCCGCTTTTAAAGGCAAGAAGGGAAAATGAGAACTGGTCGTGAAGATACCGTCGACTAAACCAGTCCCCTCAACCGGGAAACCGTTTTCCACACCAGCATCTGCATGCGCTGGGAGTTAGTGGTTGGCTTGGCCAGGCAGGCAAACACCATATCGTTCACCGGCCAAATGCTGATGCAGCCTTCCCGGCAACGGATGAAAGCCTCCTCGCTATCCCCCAGTTTCAGGCCCTCAAGCACCCGGTCACAGGCTTTCTTCATCTCAAAGAACAACGCGCTCTGCTCGTCAAAATCCAGCCCTTCACCAAAGTGCACTACCGGCATCCCGTCGCTGCTGATCAGGGAGACCAGTAGAATGTCGTTAGAGGAAGCGTGCAGGGCTTCCAGGGGAGGCGTGAGGGTGGCGAGCTTCATTATTGTTATCCGTTTGTGATGGTGGTTTCAGCTTAGGGCTGGGGTGGGGCGGCGTAAAGATAGTGTTGTCTTTCAGGCGGTTGGACAGACAGGCGGAGCAGAGATGGTAGCGAGCGTCATACAAGACATGGTTGATGATGATGGGGTAACATCCCTGTACTGTTCATGTGGTCAGTGTGTGTTATTATCTGGGGCTATGCTGTAGCGTTTGCAACATAATTGACCCAGAGGAAGCCATGGATACCACCCTGTACGATAACCTTGATGATCGCCAACTGATTGAAAAAACAGTAGAAATATGGGGTCAGCAGGTAGTGGCTGATGTTTTGGAAGTTGACCGGGTAACGGTCAATCGCTGGTTGAAGAAGGGGATGGAGCACAACCTCAGGAGTCTGGAAAGAAATGCTCTTATCTCTGAATTGCTTCCGACCGGTCGTCTTGAAACCCAGTTCGTGGGCAATGAGCAGTTCCGCTTCATCGACTTGTTTGCCGGGATTGGAGGTATTCGCCAGGCATTTGAGGATGTCGGTGGTCGATGCGTCTTCACCAGCGAGTGGAATGACATGGCAAGGCGCACTTACCAGGCAAACCACTTCGACGACCATGACCATGTTCTGAACACTGATATCCGGCTGATCACCGAGGCTGAAGGAGTCAGCGAAAAATACCTTATCCCGCATATTGACCAGTCTATTCCTGATCATGAAGTGCTGCTGGCGGGCTTTCCTTGCCAGCCTTTCTCTATTGCGGGCGTCTCAAAGAAAAATGCGTTGGGCCGGTCGCATGGCTTTGACTGCAAAATTCAGGGCACCCTTTTCTTTGATATCTGCAAGATCCTACAGGCGAAGAAGCCTGCTGCGTTTCTTCTAGAGAATGTCAAAAACCTGAAGAGCCATAACAAGGGTGATACCTACAAGACGATCCTGAAGGCTCTGGATGACGCGGGCTACGATGTGCCTGACCCTAGGGTGATTGATGCTGCTGATTTCCTTCCTCAGCACCGTGAGAGGATTGTGATCGTAGGGTTCAGAAAGGATCTCAATATTTCAGAAGGCTTTAGTCTGGCTGATCTTGATGTTCCCGAGGAGGCGCCGCTACTGGCAGACATCGTGGACAAGAAGGTCCCGGATAAATATATCCTGACAGACAAGCTCTGGGCTTATTTGCAAAACTATGCGAAGAAGCATCAGGCTGCAGGCAACGGGTTTGGTTTCGGGCTCGTAGAGAGCAAGCAGAAGAGGCCGACCAGAACTCTTTCTGCCAGATATTACAAAGACGGTTCTGAGATCCTGCTGTCCAGAGGACAGAACAAAAACCCTCGCAGACTTACTCCCAGAGAGTGTGCGCGGCTGATGGGCTTTGACAAGCCGGGAGAATCCGATTTTCGCATTCCCGTTTCAGATACCCAAGCTTACAAACAGTTTGGTAACTCAGTAGCGGTACCGGTCTTTGAGGCGGTAGCCAGAGAAATGCACTCAAGAATCCTTGATGCGAATGTCAAAGGCAAAAAGAAAAAATACAAGATAAAGCAGCCAGACAAAGGGCAAATGAGATTGCTCGAAGAAAAGGGGAAAATGGCGGGATGGAAAAACTAGGCCAGTATTTTGAGGGGATTGCCTGGAAATACCTCACTGCAGTGGATGCGGACCCGGGTAAATCCAATCAGCATGAGTTTGGAGGGCTGGTAAAAGCGGGATTCAAGCACTTCTTGGGAGATCCGGGTGAGGAGACGTACAAATACCCCTGCAGGTTCATGTTTCTTTCTGAAGACAAAGACAAAAGTGCAAATGTTGATGGTGTCGTCAGCTGGTATGACTCTCGCAGGGGGAAGAGTGGGCGCGGTCCCGAGCTAAGGCTTTATTACGTTTCCAATGAAGTGACAGATCTGATTTCGGAAGGGATGTTCTTTCTGATTGCAAAGACCACTTCGGAGGAGCTGATTCTTGTCTTCTGTGACAAAGGAAGTAGCGAAGAATCCCAGTTACGCTGGCTTTTTGGCCTTGATAGTACAACAAATGCTTTTTCCGGAAAGACCATTGATGAAAACCAGATCAAGGCAAGCTGGTCTGCCAGGTGGGTTCTGGATGAGCTTGGAATTGAGCTGTTCGAGGATGATTCGCGCTATCTGGACTTGATGCTTGCCCGCTTTGGTGGCGCCTTCCCAAAAACCAGAGAATTCTCGGCACTTGCGCTTGAACTGAGCCCTGAAATTCAGCCAGTCAAGCTTCCTGACACTGCTCTTGTCTCGCTGATGGATAGGGAGGAGTCCCTGTTCCGGCAGCTGGAACGGCATTTTGTTGAAGAAAAGCTGAAAAGCGGATTTTCGGATGTGGAACAGTTTGTTTCCTATTCGCTGAGCATCCAGAACAGGCGAAAAAGCCGTGTGGGTTATGCCCTCGAAAACCACCTTGAGTTCCTCTTCAAGGAAAATGGGGTGGCGCATATTCGTGGGGCTGAAACAGAGAACAGATCAAAGCCCGATTTTCTCTTCCCCGGGCTTCCGCAGTATGAAAATCATGACTTTCCTGATAATGGGCTGACTATCCTGGGGGCTAAATCTACCTGCAAGGATCGTTGGCGGCAGGTGCTTTCTGAGGCTGGTCGCATAAAAAGAAAGCACCTTGTGACCCTGGAGCCGGGTATATCCGGTAATCAGCTTGATGAAATGGAAGCCAGCGACCTGCAGCTTGTTGTCCCCACCTCAATACATGAAACGTATAAGCCGGAAAGTCGAGAGTGGCTGTGGAGCCTTTCTGATTTTATCGAGCATGTTCTGGAGAAGCAGGCAAAATATCTGGATGAGTAGCTATGGTTGATGTGGTCGACAAGGCAACACGCTCAAGGATGATGGCGGGTATCAAAGGGAAAGATACCAAGCCAGAAATATTGATCCGGTCGGAACTACATCGCAGGGGATTCAGGTTCAGGAAGAACGTCAAAGACCTGCCGGGAAAGCCTGATATCGTTCTGCCAAAATATAAAGCAGTAATCATGGTCAATGGCTGTTTTTGGCATGGGCATGAATGTCATTTGTTTAAGTGGCCAAGTACGCGACCGGAGTTTTGGAGGGAGAAAATTGAGGCCAATAAGAGCAGAGACGTGAGGAATTTAAATGCGATTTCGCGTATGGGATGGCGGGTTTGTATTGTTTGGGAGTGTTCAATTAAGGGTAAGGATTCCGATAATATTGTAGGGGGGATCGATTTGGTAAGTGAGTGGTTGATATCTGATTCTTCATACTTGGAAGTGACTTATAGGGTTGGTAGTAGGTCTGTTAATTTCTGAAATGCAGCTTTGGGCACTTTTATCGTGGCGGAATTCCCCCGTTCATTCCCTGTCCTCCGCCTTGTATAACCCAAGAGCAGCACTTCACTAATTTCGGTGAATTTAATTCCTAACCAATTAACGTGATTTCTTGATTCATCCACTTCCTCGACGATGTAAAGGGCATCAGTGTAAATCTTCGGGATCAGGTCTTTCCTCGTGCGTCTAGTATTGGATCTGGTTTTTTTCAGGTTAACCAATGAGGGGTATCGCTTTCAGGCAAGTTCCTGGGCCTGCGGGAATCGAACCCGCATCCGTCAGCAATCCCCAAATCTATTGATTTAACCCCACACAACTCGGTTGGCAGGTTTTGTCGCGTGCGCGACATCGCTATCGGCGCGGCCCTTTCTGGATTGGGGCAACTTATCTGTTGCCTCTGGGGTGACGGTGCGGATTATTCTAAAAATGAAACATATACGTTGCTTTCTTGGCTGCAGGAAACTAATGTGTTTCTTATGAATAAAAAGCAACTTGTGTGTTTACAATGATCCGTTCTCTCCTGGAACAGTTGAAAAGTCGCCGTCTCGCGCTGGGGCTCAAGCAGAGTGACATGATGTTGCGGGTGGGGATTTCCCGGCAGCAATACCAGCGTCTCGAGTCGAAGGGGAATCCCCGGCTGGATACGCTGACGTTGACTGCCAAGGGGCTGAACAGCGAGTTGGTGCTGGTGCCAAAAGAGAAGCTGGCGGCGGTTCAGGCATTGCTTGGGAGCGGGGAGGAGCAAGAGATAGCCGTGCAGGGTCGGGATGAGGGCGAAAGGCGAGTCTCTGACGACCCGTGGCGAGGCCTTCTTGGTGATGATTCATGAGCCAGGAACCTGTTTGGCTCTGAGATTCTTGCATTAATCTCCGGCGGTGAAAGCCTCAAGCTTGCTCAGCAGTTCGGGGATGTTGTCTCGAATAATACTCCAAAGCGTATCGTCATCAATGCCGAGGTAGCCATGAATCAGGCGGTTACGGGTTGCGATGATCATTCGCCAAGGGGTCTCTGGATGTGAGGCGCGAATCTCGTCAGGAATATGTGTTGCTGCTTCGCCGATAAGCTCCAGGTTGCGGAGGGTGGCATCGTAGGTCAGTGCGCTTCCGCGAACTCGTCTTGTTCCATGCCTTCTGTGTAGGACAGCACTTTCGAAGCAAAGTCTGTCATGTCGTTCAGGTAAAACCGCCATTCCCTTTTGGCTGGCTCAGACATTGACTCGATCCTGCTCAATGTAAGGGCGGAGTTCAGCGCGGAGGGCTTTGCTGGTGACCAGGTCCACAGGGCGGCCGAGTCTGTCTTCCAGATAAAACTGCACACCGAAATAGCGACTGGACGTAGCGGGGCCATCAAAAGCGACAAGGACGTCAACGTCGCTGCTTGTTGTGGCGTTGCCACGTGCAGTGGAGCCAAATAGCGCGAGTTCGGTAACGCCGAAGCGAGCAGCTAGCTCGGGCTTGCTGCTTGCCAGAATGTTGAGGACGTGTTGTCTGTCCATGCTTTGCTCGGTTATGGGTGTGTATGGCCAATTTAATGCAATTGGTGGTGTCGTACAAAATTTGCGAGGAGCAGGATCAATGGCGGAGATCGGCTGCCGCCGATTTCCGCCCTACGATAATATCAATAGCTTCAGGCTTAAGCCGCGCGGCACAAATAGGGTTCATCGCGGGTTTACGGGAATGCGCTACTCCAGCAATTTGCTCCACTCTGAGTGAAATCGATGCTAGGTGGGAGATTCAGCCTGCTGAACGAAGGGGCTTTTGATCCTGGGCTTTTTCGCCCCTCCAGTGGGGCTCCTACAGCAAGATCCACCCTCAGTGAACTCTGTGCCCTCTGTGGTAAGTCCGTTTTTGATCTTTGCGTGCCGCATGTTGCAACCGCGAAGCGGCATAAAAAAAAGGGCCACCCCATCGGGGTGGCCCTTTTCTGTGTTGCTGTTTGGTGGAGCCGGCGGGAATCGAACCCGCGTCCGTCAGCAATCCATCTGCAGATCTACATGCTTAGCCATGTTTATTGATTTAAGCCTTCACAGCCCAACTGGCAGGACGTGAAAGCCGAGCCCCTAAGAGTTTTAACAGCGCCATCCGGGGCGGACTTTGCTGCGAGCCTGTGTTGCGATGCTCGCCGCTCTTCCCCACAGGCAGGGTCGATTGGCGATAAGCAGGGTTTAAGCTGCTAGTGCGTAAGAATCGTCGTTTGCGATTACTTTAATGTGCCACAAATGATTTACGAGACTCGTGACCTTCTCGGCATGCACCACAGAATTCAGTACCGGCGTCGAATCCAGGTCGGCCCCTGTGATGGCTTCATTCTAAGGGATGGGGGTGGGGAAGTCGATTTCAATCTGTGCGCGTGCGGGTTGTTCGGAGGTGGCGGAACTGACCATGCCTTGGTGGCGGGCGGCATGAAGATTGTTCATTTGTAATCAGAATGTGAAAAGTGTTACCTGAATACACATCTGTTGTCCGACAATCCGACCCAGTAAGCTTGTGCTGTCATTTTTCGGGCGCACTATAGCGGTGTCACCACGGCAAAGTTACATCGGCCAGTGGTGAGGTTGAGCAAAAGGTGAACGGGTAGCCATAAGCGACCCAGGGGCATCTGGCTCAAATATTGTGTACCACACAATGGCTTTACAGCGAGCCTTGAGATTGATGTATCAAGAAGGCCGCTGATCAAAGCATTGTCGTTCATTGAAGGAGAAGGATGATGAACACGATCTTTCGGTCAGCAGGGCAAGTTTCCGAGAAGGCACTGTCGCCTTTGAAGGCTCAGCCGCTGCTCTACAGAGCGTTGCAATTGGTATTTGCGCTGGCTGCGTATGCAGCAGGTATTTACCTGGTGAATATGGCGACCCCGGAAGCACGGATTCCGGTGATTCTGTTCGCCGTTTACTTCCTGCCTGCGGTGCTTCGCGCCTGGCTGCAATTGTATTGGCAGCTGCGTGGCGATAGCCGTGCACAGGATGTAAATACCCGCCACACGGCGTAATCAAGACAGCCTGAGACAGTGCCCGGCGGCAGGGCGTGACGCCTCTTTACGGCGTCATCTCTGCCGCAGTATGCGCTGCTTCTGGCGATTCCAGTCGCGCTCTTTCTCTGTGGCGCGCTTGTCGAACTTCTGCTTGCCTTTGGCCAGTGCGATGTCGCACTTGGCGAACCCTTTCTTCCAGTACAGGCTCACCGGTACGCAGGTGAAGCCGTCTTTCTGTACGCCGCCAAATACCCGCCCCAGCTCACGACGGTGCAGCAGCAGTTTGCGCGTGCGTGTCGGGTCCGGGTTAACGTGGGTGCTGGCGGTGTTGAGGGGCTCGAAACGGGCACCGAACAGGAAGGCCTCGCCGTTTTTCAGCAAGACGTAGGCTTCTGTCAGGTTGCCTTTGCCGGCACGCAGGGACTTCACTTCCCAGCCTTCCAATACCAGGCCGGCTTCGAAGTGCTCTTCCAGATGATATTCGTGGCGTGCCTTGCGGTTTTGCGCAATGGTGGCCGACGGTGCTTTGGCTTTCTTGTTGGCTTTTCCCATAGGGCGGCGATTATAGAGCAAGGGGAGAGTGGCTGATAGCGGTTTGTCTGCTGTGGCCGGTGCCGGGTGAGTGACTGCTTACCATCTTTGTGCTGTTGCTGGCGGTCACTTGAGCCGCCCTGCCAAAAAAAAGACAATACCGCCACGCGAACAAGGGTAATGGTGTTATGAAGCAAGAAAACAAGTCGGTCCATGGGGTATGGGGCAGCCGCTGGGTGTTTATTCTGGCGGCAACCGGGTCGGCAGTGGGGCTGGGTAACATCTGGCGCTTTCCGTATATCACCGGGGAAAACGGTGGCGGTGCCTTTGTGCTGCTGTATTTGCTGTGTATTGCGGTGGTGGGGATTCCCATCATGGCCGCGGAGGTGATGCTGGGTCGCAAGGGTGGGCTGAGCCCGATCAACACCATGCGCAAGCTTGCCGGTGAGAGCAAGGTGACACAGCGCTGGGCGGGGATTGGGCATATGGGGGTGCTGTCGGCATTCCTGATCCTCTCCTTTTATTCCGTGGTCGCCAGCTGGGCTCTTTATTATGCCTGGGAGGCGGTGGCCGGTGGTTTTCAGGGGATTACGGCGGCGCAATCCGGAGCACGGTTTGATGCGTTGCTGGCAGATCCCTGGTTGATGATGGGCTGCCACACCCTGTTTATGGTGCTGACCATGGTGGTGGTGGGCCGTGGTGTGAAAGGGGGGCTGGAGAAGGCTGTTGAGATCCTCATGCCGCTGCTGTTCGTGCTGCTGCTGGTGCTGGTGGGCTATGCCGCCACCACGCCGGGTTTCAAGGAGGGGCTTTTGTTCCTGTTTGAGCCGGATTTCTCCAAGCTCAATGGCAAGGTGGTGATTACTGCCGTGGGGCAGGCCTTCTTTACTCTGAGCCTGGGCATGGGCGCGATCATGGCCTATGGGGCGTATATGCCCCGGGAGGCCGCCGGCAAGAAGGGGGGCAAGCCCAAGCCGGTGTCGATCATGTCCACGGTGATCATTATTGCGCTGCTGGATACGCTGGTGGCGCTGGGTTCCGGTGTGGCCATGTTCCCGCTGATCTTCTCCAATGATCTGCAGGTAGGCCAGGGGCCGGGCATGATGTTCGTAACGCTGCCGCTGGCGTTTGGTCAGATGCCGGGCGGCATGTTGTTCGGTTCCCTGTTCTTCATTCTGGTCGTCTCTGCGGCCTGGAGCTCGTCCATCAGTTTGGGGGAGCCGGTGGTGGCGTGGCTGGTGGAGCGCGGTCTGTCCCGGGGGGTGGCCG
>NZ_LWEZ01001769.1:0-17134 GCF_001634945.1 Alcanivorax sp. HI0044 | reverse complement strand
GGGCGGGCTTAGCCTGTGCCCCACTGACAAGCACGGAGTACCGTGCACTATTTTTCCTGAGTCGCTTCCAGCGCAGTCAACAACAACCGCTGGAAAATATGCTCACGCACGCCGTCCGGATCCGTCAGCGCCATACGCTCCAGTGGAGCGGCAAACTCTGTCGGGCTTCCTTCGTGGAACAAGGCTTTGCGGCCCAGCTTCAGATATTCCTTGTGACTGACTTTCTCTTTCAACCAGGTGAGCGCCATCATCAAGCGCTGCTCCACCTCGGTGAAATCCGTACCCAGCGGGAAAACAGGGAAGCTCGGCTTGCCACAACGCTCGGCTATCTCGTGTAAATGTTCAGGATTGTTACGCCGGTGCGCTTCCGGAATCTGATAATCCTGGCGCAGCTTGCCCGCCGCCTGGGCCTGTTCCATCAGCTCCACCTGGAAACGGCTATCGGCCACGTTCAACATGGCCATCACCACTTCTTCATCAGTCTTGCCACGCAGATCCGCCACACCATACTCGGTAACCACCATATCGCGCAGGTGCCGGGGAATGGTGTTGTGGCCATAGCTGAACACCACATTGCTCATGGCTTCGCCGCCGCGTTCACGCCACGCCCGCACCATCAGAATGGAACGTGCGCCTTCCAGCTCATGGGCCTGGCTGACAAAGTTATATTGCCCGCCCACGCCACTGAGCACGCGGCCATCGTCAATCTGATCCGAGGCCACCGCCCCCAGCAAGGTGACCGTGAACGCGGTATTGATAAAACGCGCATCCTGACGCTGCAAACGATTCAGGGTTTCATCACCGTAAAGGTGATTGATGAAACTGATGCGCGTCATGTTGATTCTATTGCGCTCTTGGTCCGTCATCTCCCGCAAGCGCGCATAGAAATCCTGGGGCCCCAGGAAAAAGCCACCGTGCATCACCACCCCCCCGGCCAGGCTTTCACCGAACACCGCCTTCAAGGCTTCACGGGTGGTGCGATCGTCCAGATCATTGGGCACGGTCACGTCATTGGGCAGCTGCAGTTCGTCACCATGTTTGCTAATGCCGTCGCGGAAAATACCAAACCGTTTCAGGGTGCGTAGTTGCGCGCGGTCCAGCCGCCGACTGATGGCCGATTGCTCGCGCAGGGCATCCAGCAGCGCCAGCCCCGGCGTTGCCGGGTTGTGCATTTCCAGACGCTGCAGAGGTGCCCAGTCATAGACCGGGCGGCGAATGATGCCATCGTCAATCAACGTGAGCAGGCCATGGGTCATCATTTCGCTGCAACCGTAGAGGCCCTCACGAAAAACCCCGGTGCCCCCCTCCCGCTCAATCAAGGCGTCATGCTCAGGTGGCACACCCCAGGCTTTCAACGCACTCAGATAGCGGGGGTTGTCTTGCTCGCGCAAACGCAGATGATGCACCAGCGCATCGCCAAGGGCACCAATACCGATTTGCAGCGTGCCACAGTCACGCACCAGGGTACTGGCATGCAGGCCGACAAAATGGTCCTGAATATTCACCGGCATGTTCGGGGTACTGAACAACCGTGTGTGGCCTTCCGGGTCATCCACCAGCAGGTCCATCTCCGGTAGCCAATCGTCCACCCGGGCATCATTGCCCATAAAGGGCAGGTCCCGATGCACCTGCCCCACGGCCACGATGGTTTCACCGGCTTCCCGGCGGGCCTTGAGCAAGGGCATCAGGTCGAGCGTCACTTCCGGGTTGCAGGAAAAACTGTACTCGTCGTTACCGTCCACCTGCCGGTGAGCCAGTAATTGCGCTACCACATTCACACCGCGCGCATTGAGGTCCCGCGCCACATGGGTGTAGTTGCTGCTGATGTAATGTTGTTGAGCCACATCACTGCCCAGCATGCTGCCAGGCTGCACGAAAAATTCGAAGACACGGATGTTGGCGGGCAGGTTTCCACGCTTTTGCGCCGCCAGGTAGCTCAACGCTTCATAGTCGCCAAACAACCGATCGGCAAAGGGGTCAAGGAAACGTTTTTCCAGATCACTGCCCGCTCCAGGTTTTCCCAGAGACAAAGCAGTATAGATATCCAGGCTCAAGGACGGGTCCGCTTCCACACGTGCATAAAGTGCATTCACAAACCGGTTGGGTTTACCCAGCCCCAGCGGCATGGCGAGGCGAATTTCTCCACCTGTGGCCTCAATAACCCGGTCTACCGCCTGCTCTACCTGATTGATTCGATCCGTCACGACCTCTCCTTGTCATTCATTCAGCGCAATTAATGTAGTGCCATTCAGTGGCTGGAAGCGCTGGACACCAGCGTGACCAACACCACACCCGCAATAATAAACCCCATCCCCAGCATGGCGGGCAAATCGGGCATTTGTTTAAAGAATAGCGCGCCCACCAGCGCAATCAGTACGATACCCACTCCAGCCCAGACCGCATAGGCAATCCCCATGGGAATCGTACGCAGGGTCAGGGAAAGGGCATAAAACGCAATGGAATAGCCCACCACGGTGGCCACTGATGGCCACAACCGGGTGAACCCCTGGGACGCATTCAGCGCCGAGGTAGCCACCACTTCAGCCACAATGGCGATGGACAAATACAGGTAACCCATAGGGACTCCGCAACAATCAAGCGAGTTGATCAGGCCGGACATTCAGGCCGAAGGGGCAGCCTGCAACTGATTCAACAAGGCCTCCCAGCGTGCCAGCTGTTGGGCCGGGAAGTCAGCCTCAGGGTGGCGCACAATCAGTACCAGGCGCGAGTCGGTGTCCTGATCCGGCCACCGGTTCTGTGGTGTCATCTCCGGCGTCTGTTGCGCCACCCACTGAACCAGCATGGGGCCATCCAACCCGTTCACCCGCAACAACCCTTTCACTCGCACCAATGCATCGCCACATTGTGCCTGCAGCTGCTGAAGCGCGGCCTGCCATAATGGCCAGTCCAGACCATGGGGCCAGCGCAGCGAGGCACTGAACAGATTATGGCGGGACGCCTGCTTCTCCGCGGGAACCAGCGCAAGTGACTGAGCGGCAAGCGTCGCTCCCTCCACAGGGGCAAACAGGCCAGTCACCCGGCAACGACGCGGGAGCGATTCATCAAGCAAGCTCGCGTCAGGAAAGTTGGTATCCAGCCGGTATTGCCGCGCCGTTGCATTCAGCCCGTGCAGCTGCGCCTGCAACGCCTGCACGGCCGTGGGCTCGGCCTGTTCCGTCTTGGAAAGCAGCAGCGCATCGGCGCTATGGATTTGCTCCAGTACTTCCGGATGCTCGGCAATGGCATCGGCACCGGCGCGGGCATCGACCACGGTCAGCACTGACTGGCAGACAAAGCGCTTTTTCAGCCAGGGATCCTGCTCCAGTGGCGCCACCACACCAAAGGGCTCAGCCGCGCCGGTGGTTTCGATCACCACCGTCGTAAATGCGGGAATATCGCCGTTCTTGCGGGCCATAAACAGGTTACGCAACGTGGTGGACAGGGAACCCTGAATCACGCAGCACAGGCAACCGCCGGCCAGCAACGAGACCGACACCCCGGTGCCGGTGAGATGCTGGTCGATACCGATATCGCCCAGCTCGTTGATGATCAGGGCTACATCGCGGCGCTCGCTCAGCCAGCGGTTGAGCAGTGTGGTCTTGCCACTGCCCAGAAAGCCGGTGAGCACCACCACCGGAATCCGTTCTTCCACGGCAATCAGCCCAGCGACCAGGGCAACTGTTCGCCGGCAAAGAACGGCACCACCGGCTCCCCGGCGGCGTCGATTATGGTGGGCACCTCCCACGGCTTGCGTTGCAAGGTCACGGTGTCGGTGTGGCGCGGCAGGCGATAGAAATCGGCACCAAAGTGGCTGGCGAACCCTTCCAGTTTATCCAGCGCATTGTGCTGCTCCAGGAAGGTCGCATACAGCGGCAGTGCCGCCCGCGCGGAGTAACAGCCCGCGCAGCCACAGGCTGCTTCTTTCTTGTTACGGGCGTGCGGTGCGGAATCAGTGCCCAGGAAGAAACGACTGTGGCCGTCAATCACCGCTTTCTGGATGGCGTCCTGATGCTGGCGACGCTTGAGAATCGGCAGGCAATAATTGTGCGGACGCACACCACCCACCAGCAGATCGTTGCGGTTCATCAACAAGTGCTGGGGGGTCACTGTCGCTGCGGTCAGCGCGTTGGCTTCGCGCACAAAGTTGACGCCTTCCGAGGTGGTCACGTGCTCAAACACAATACGCAACGCCGGAAACTGGCTGCGGATCGTGTTCAGGTAACGATCAATGAACACCTTTTCACGGTCGAAGATATCGATCTCCGCATCGGTCACCTCACCGTGTACCAGCAGCGGCACATCGTGCTTTTCCATGGCTTCGTACAGATGGGTAATCTTGCCCGGATCGGTAACGCCACTGGCAGAGTTGGTGGTGGCACCCGCCGGGTAGAGCTTGAAGGCATGCACAAAGTCACTGTTGGCCGCGCGCTCCACTTCCTCCACCGGGGTGCTGTCGGTGAGATACAAAACCATCAACGGCTCAAAACTCACCCCGGTCGGCACCTGCGCCATGATGCGCTCACGATACTCTGCGGCCTGGGCCACCGTGTTCACCGGCGGGTTCAGGTTGGGCATAACGATGGCACGACCGAATACATTGGCCGTGGCCGGCACGGTTTCCGCCAGCAAATCACCGTCGCGGAAGTGCAGATGCCAGTCGTCCGGGCGAGCAATGGTCAGGGTATCGGTCATGGAGTCACCTTCTTTACCGTGGAGATTCGTGGGGCGTTTCGGGGGCGTAGTGTAGCGCAAAGTGTAGCGCAAGTTGGTGTCGAGGCAGAGCACGAGGCACATGAGAACCGCGGTTGCGGGCGACATCGGTCCGGAATCGCAAAATCGCCTGCAGCATGTACACGGCCCACAAACAAAAACGCCCCGCATTGCGGGGCGTTTTCTAATATGGCGGAGAGGGCGGGATTCGAACCCGCGATACAGTTTCCCGTATGGCTCCTTAGCAGGGAGCTGGTTTCAGCCACTCACCCACCTCTCCGGAATGCGGTACTGCTTGTGGTTTGGTGGTGAACGCTCTTAATCGGCGCTGTCACCAAACTCGCCGCGCATCATAACGATTTTGCGAACAAAATACAGCTCAAAAATCAGGCAGACTCGCTATCTGACGATTTTTCGTGCTGAATTCGCTGATAAATTTCTTCACGGTGTACGGCAACTTCTTTCGGTGCGTTCACACCGATACGAACCTGGTTGCCTTTTACACCCAGCACAGTGACGGTCACTTCGTCACCGACCATCAGGGTCTCACCAACTCGACGCGTAAGAATTAACATAATGATCCCTCCTGGGGTCCTTTCATTTCCGTGAGCGCTTTCCGTACCTGAGGCTCGCGGGTTGCCGTCCTTGACGACTCCTTGGTGCAGAGACCATTTACCCACCCCTGGCACGGGGCCGGTAGTATGCCTGAATCAGATTCTCAAGTCTTGCCGTGAGAGGGGCGAGACCAACCGGTCGTCGCCCCATACCTACCTGACGGTATGCCGATCAGCAGAAGTTGAGCTGTGGTTTCAGCGTGGATGTATGGCGCAAGAATTTGTTGTCACAGGGCATTTTCTGAGGAAGCGCCGTATCAGGGAATACGGTCGACTGAAGAAAATGTTCTGTGGCGGCAAAGGCTTGTGCCAGGCACCACGATGAAGCTACGGGCTCAGCTTGAAGGCTGATCCAGCTCGAAGGCAGAGTGCAGCGCACGGACTGCCAGCTCCAGGTACTTCTCGGCAATGACCACGGACACCTTGATCTCGGAGGTGGAAATCATCTCGATGTTCACCCCTTCAGTGGCCAGGGCTTCGAACATCTTGGACGCCACGCCCGCGTGAGAGCGCATGCCCACACCCACCAGGGAGACCTTGGCGATCTTGTCGTCACCGATGATTTCCGGGTTGCCCAGCTCTTCGGAGGCGTTACGCAGGGCTTCCTGGGCACGGGCGAAATCGTTGCGGTGCACGGTGAAGGTGAAGTCGGCAGCGCCGTCCTTACCCACGTTCTGCACGATCATGTCCACTTCGATGTTCTCTGCGCTTACCGGGCCGAGGATCTTGTAGGCAATACCCGGGGTGTCCGGGGCGCCACGCACGATGATCTTGGCTTCATCACGGGTAAAGGCAATTCCGGAGATTACCGGCTTTTCCATATCAACCTCGTCTTCGACGGTAATAAGTGTCCCAGGGCCATCCTGGAAACTGGACAAAACACGCAGCGGCACATTGTATTTGCCGGCGAATTCCACAGAGCGGATCTGCAGGACCTTGGAGCCCTGGCTGGCCATTTCCAGCATTTCCTCGAAAGTAATGCTGTCCAGACGGCGGGCGTTATCCACTACTCGCGGGTCAGTGGTGTAAACACCATCCACATCCGTATAGATCTGGCACTCGTCCGCTTTCAGCGCAGCAGCCAAAGCCACAGCGGTGGTATCAGAGCCACCACGGCCCAGCGTGGTAATGTTGCCGTCACCATCGACGCCCTGGAAACCGGCCACGACCACCACACTGCCACCATCAAGATCGGCGCGAACTTTCTTGTCGTCGATTTCTTCGATGCGGGCTTTGGAGTAGGTGTTGTCCGTACGCAGGGGAATCTGGCTACCTGTATAGGAGCGGGCATTGAGGCCCTGCTTTTGCAGCGCCATGGACAACAGGGCAATAGTGACCTGCTCGCCGGTAGACACCAGCACGTCCATTTCCCGTGGAGAGGGTTTGTCGGTAACGCCGTTGGCCAGCTCGATGAGCCGGTTGGTTTCCCCACTCATGGCGGAAACGACGACGACCACCTGGTCACCCCGTTTATGAAAGCCGGCTACCTTTTCGGCAACGGCCTGGATGCGTTCGACCGTACCTACCGAGGTACCGCCGTATTTCTGCACGATAAGAGCCATAAAGTCGCTTTTTCTGCAAAAAAGAGCGCGCTACTGTACCAGAAACGCGCCGGGATTTCATGTTCAGGTGGTTTGGCGGGCATGATCTACAACCTATTCCGCCCCCAAAGTGGGTTTTTCAAGCCGGAAATAACGGGTATTTCCAACCTGAGTTGCCCTACCCGGCCACCCAGCCCTTTACACTTTCCAGGGCCCCGGGCAATGCAGCAGGATTATTCCCACCCCCCTGGGCCATATCCGGGCGCCCACCGCCACGGCCGTCCACTTGCTCGGCCACGAATTTGAGCAGATCGCCCGCTTTGTATCTGGCGGTCAGGTCCTTGGTGACACCGGCCACCAAGGCCACCTTATCGCCTTCCACTGCGGCCAGCAGAATCACCGCGGAACCCAGCTTGTCTTTCAGCTTGTCCATGGTGACCCGCAAGGTCTTGCTATCGGCACCGTCGATTTGCGTCGCCAATACCTTCACGCCGTTAATATCCTGCACATCACTGGTCAGGTCGCCGCCGGCGCCGCTAGCCAGTTTCTGTTTGAGGCGTTCGATCTCTTTTTCCAGTTCACGGACTTTCTGCGCCTGGCTGCGCACCCGCTCGGCCGCATTGTCCGGTGAGCTCTTCACCGTGGCGGCAATTTCGCTGAGCGCCCGCTCCTGCTGGCGCATCACCGCCAGGGCGTGTTCACCCGTCACCGCTTCGATGCGGCGCACACCGGCAGCCGCAGAGGCTTCCAGGGTAATCCGGAACAGACCGATATCGCCGGTGCGGCTCACGTGGGTTCCGCCACACAACTCCTTGGAGAAGCCGTCGCTGCCCATGCTCAGCACGCGCACCTGATCATCATATTTCTCGCCAAACAGGGCCATGGCACCCGCTTCCCGGGCGGCGTCGATATCCATCAATTCGGTGGTTACTGCGGTGTTGGCCAGAATCTGGCGATTCACCAGAATCTCGATCTGCTCACGCTGGTCTTCGCTGACAGCTTCGCCGTGGGAGAAGTCAAAGCGCAAATAGTCGGCTGCCACCAACGAGCCTTTCTGCTGAACATGCTCACCCAATACTTCACGCAAAGCGGCGTGCATCAGGTGAGTGGCGGAGTGATTGCGCATGATGGCGCGACGACGCTCCACATCCACGTAGGCAGACACTTTGCCACCCACCTTCAGGCTGCCGCTTTCCACCTTGCCCAGATGCACATGGGCCGCCTGACGCTTCCTGGTATCGGACACCGCGAAACGATTATCGCCCTGCACCAGGAAACCGCTGTCGCCCACCTGGCCGCCAGACTCCGCATAAAACGGCGTGCTGGCCAACACCACCATGCCTTCTTCGCCCGCCTGCAGGGCATCAACCGCTTCGCCGTCCTTGAACAGGCCGACGATCTTGTCGTCGTCCGCCAGTTTTTCGTAACCGGAAAACGCGGTCACCACCTCGATATTGAGTCGGTCGCTGTAATCATTGGCAAAGCTGCCGGCACCACGAGCCCGCTCACGCTGGGCTTCCATGGCGTTTTCAAAGCCGTCCATGTCCACCGTCAATTCCCGCTCACGGGCCACATCGGCGGTGAGATCCGGTGGGAAACCATGGGTGTCATAAAGATTGAACAGCACCTCGCCGGGCAGTTCCTTGCCATCCAGCTCGGCTATGGCCGCTTCCAGCACCTTCATGCCGGCGGCCAGGGTGCGGCCAAACTGCTCTTCTTCCGCCAGCAAGGCTTTTTCGATGCGGGCCTGTTCGCGGCCCAGCTCCGGATAGGCTTCACCCATCTGCTCGACCAGCGCGGTCACCAAGGTGGAGAAGAACGGCTTGTCCTGGCCCAGCTTATGACCGTGGCGCAGGGCGCGACGGATGATGCGGCGCAGCACATAGCCACGGCCTTCATTGGACGGTATCACCCCGTCACAGATCAGGAAGCTGGCGGAACGGATATGGTCGGCAATCACCCGCAGGGACTTTTCTTCCAAATCGGTGCAGCCGGTAGCCGTGGCCGCCGCTTTCAGCAGCGCCTGGAACAGGTCAATTTCGTAGTTAGAATGTACGCCCTGCAAGACTGCAGCAATACGCTCCAGGCCCATGCCGGTATCCACACTGGGCTTGGGCAACGGCAGTAACTCACCATCCGGCTGGCGGTCGTATTGCATGAACACCAGGTTCCATATCTCGATATAGCGATCCAGATCATCATTCTCGGAACCGGGAGGACCACCGGGCACATCGGCCCCATGGTCGTAGAAAATCTCGGAACAGGGACCGCACGGGCCGGTATCGCCCATCTGCCAGAAGTTGTCCTCGTCCAGGCGCGAGAAGCGTTCAGCGCTGACGCCCATTTCCTTGAGCCAGATATCCGCCGCTTCATCATCGGACACATGCACGGTGATCCACAGGCGCTCTTCAGGCAGCCCCAAGGTGCCCGTCAGGAATTCCCAGGCGAACTTGATGGCTTCGCGCTTGAAATAGTCGCCGAAGCTGAAATTACCCAGCATCTCGAAGAAGGTGTGATGCCGCGCCGTGTAGCCCACGTTCTCCAGATCGTTATGCTTACCCCCGGCACGCACGCAGCGCTGGGAACTGGTAGCACGGGTGTAGTCCCGGGACTCACGGCCCAGAAATACATCCTTGAACTGATTCATACCCGCGTTGGTAAACAACAGGGTCGGGTCATTGTGGGGCACCAGCGAGGAGGACGGCACCTTGGTGTGTCCCTGGCTGGCGAAGTAATCCAGAAAGGCCTGGCGTAGTTCAGCACTCTTCATAGGAGAAACAATCATTGGCTGGCTGTCAGAGAGGGCCGAGTATAGCGCCCTCAAGGCCCGGTTGCGATGGTTCAGTAAGCTGCAAGCGACTAGCTTCAAGCGTCGAGAAAAACCCGAAACCAGAAGTCAGCCCCTCTTTAATCTAATAGCTGGAAACTAGTCGCTAGCGGCTCATAGCTTGGTTCTAGCCCTTGATCGCCGCCGCCAGACATACCGCCAGCACCATCACCAGCAGAATGCGCTTGAGCACACGGGGGGAAACCTTGTGCGCGAACCCCACACCCAGCCGCACGCCCAGCAGGCTACCCAGCGCAACGACCAGCCCCGGCAACCAGGCGACTTGCCCCCTGGACACAAAAATCGCCAGTGCCAACACGGTGAAACTGCCGGTGATCGCCAATTTCAGGGCATTGCTGCGCAGCAAATCGTAATGCAGCTGCCCCGCCAGCACCGCCAGCAGCACAAAACCCACCCCGGCCTGCACAAAACCTCCATACACCCCGGCCAGAAAAAGGCCGAGCCACCCGGGCAGGCTCGCGTTCGGGGACAGCGGGATCGCATCCGGCCCCGGCGACATTTGCGCCGGACGCAGTACCATCAGCACAGCCACCACCACCAGGGTCGTCAGCAGAACCGGTTTGAGGATGGTTTCCGGAAGAAACGCCGCCGCCACGGCGCCCACCAGGGTGCCCAGCAGGCTCGGCACCAGAATCGCCGGCAAGGCGGCAAAGGGCATAGTTCCCCGTTTGTTGAACTGGCGAACCGCTTCCGCGCTCTGAATCAGCACCGCCACCCGCATGGTGCCATTGGCCAGCGCAGCGCCCATGCCGGTGAGCATCAGCAACGGCAGGATCAGCAGACCACCGCCCCCGGCCAGAGTATTGATAAACCCCGCCAGTACACCGGCGCCCAGCAACGCGGCCGCTAGCCAGGGGTCTGAAAGATATTCCATGGGGTTTCCAATCCGGGGGCACAGAGCACAAGGATACCCTCACCCACCCGTCAGCAAAACGCGTTGAGGGCACTCACTTGTATAAGCGCACCGTAGCCCCGTCGCTGGCGCCGCGATTCATGCCTGGATCAAGAACACTCGCAGCACAGAAAGCAACGTTCACAGAGCCCTCCCCGCTCTTCACCGGTGAGCTCTACCCCTATGGGGTGAACGTGGTGAACAACCTTTCCGGGTTTGGGGCATCGCGCCGCCAGCAACGCTCCTGCAGCAAGACATCTGCGCAGTGGCCGAGATTCGGTTCACTCCGCGTTTTACCTAATAGACAGGCGGAACAAGCAGCGATCAGTCCAAATCGTCTTCCGAGACGTCCAAGGCTGCAAAACTTTGTTCAGCATCAAACCCCCTGCTTTGCAAAAAACGCAGCTGTTTGGCCTTTTCTTTCTGATCCTGGGGGTACTGCCGAAAGCGTCGGGCGCGAACCTCTCGGGCCAGGGCAAACCAGTCTACCTCAGCATTCTCCAGCGCCTCGGCGATCCAGTCGTTATCCACGCCTTTGAGCTGAAGTTCCTGGCGAATGCGCAAGGCACCCTGCCCGCGTTCAATGCGGGCACGCACAAAAAAACCGGCAAAGCGCCGGTCATCAATAAAGCCGTGTTCTTCGCACCAGGCCAGCACGGCCGTCAGCGCCGGCTGGTCACCCAGCCGCTGTTGCAGCTTGGTGACCAGTTCGCGACGAGCGTGATCGCGCCGGGCCAGCAGGGCAACAGCCCGCTGGCGCAGCTCGGCCTCCGTCAGCGGTTCACTCATCGTCAGCCGCAGCGTCCTCTTCCACTGGCGCTTCCGAGGTGGGGTCCGGCAGCAAGCGGGCGCGGATTTCCGTCTCGATTTCTTCGGCAATGGCCGGGTTCTCACGCAGATACTCACAAGCGTTCTGTTTGCCCTGGCCGATCTTGTCGCCCTTGTAGGCGTACCAGGCACCAGATTTATCCACCAAACCCTGCTGCACGCCCAGGTCCAGCACTTCGCCTAGCTGGTTGATCCCCTGACCGTAGAGAATCTGGAACTCGGCCTGACGGAACGGCGGCGACACCTTGTTCTTGACCACTTTCACCCGGGTTTCGTTACCGGTGACTTCGTCCCCTTGTTTCACTGCGCCGATACGGCGGATGTCCAAACGCACGGAGGAGTAGAATTTCAGCGCATTACCGCCGGTGGTGGTTTCCGGGTTACCGAACATTACGCCAATTTTCATGCGGATCTGGTTAATGAACACCACCAGCGTATTGGCGTTTTTCACATTACCGGTAATTTTACGCAGCGCCTGGCTCATCAGGCGGGCTTGCAGCCCCACGTGGGTGTCACCCATCTCGCCTTCAATTTCCGCTTTCGGCACCAGGGCCGCCACGGAATCCACGATGACCACGTCCACTGCACCAGAGCGCACCAGCATGTCGGTGATTTCCAGCGCCTGCTCGCCGGTATCCGGCTGGGAGACGATCAGGTCATCCACGTTAACACCCAGCTTTTCCGCGTAATCCGGGTCCAGCGCGTGCTCCGCGTCCACAAAGGCACAGGTGGCGCCTTTTTTCTGGGCCTGGGCAATCACGCTCAGGGTCAGGGTAGTTTTACCAGAGGATTCAGGGCCATAGATTTCCACGATCCGCCCCTTGGGCAACCCGCCAATACCCAGGGCAACGTCCAGCCCCAGCGAGCCGGTGGAGATGGACGGCATGCGCTCGCGCTTGCGATCACCCATGCGCATGACGGAACCCTTGCCGAATTGGCGCTCAATCTGTGACAGCGCAGCGGACAGCGCCTTACCTTTATCGCTCATTGTGACCCCTCTCCGTTTTCGGCGCGTCATTCATTGACGCCAACCGTATCTGATCTGTCTCATCTGACCTTTCGGCCAGTGCTGGCAATATGGACAGTATTATGAACAGCATTGGCTATCCATTGCAACCTCACATATTGATGCTGTGCCAGCCCCACCTCGATGAGACTGAAATGAATAGCCCGATTGTGGCTACTTGAGGCGGGCATTCAAGCCCAAGATGGCTTCCAGGATGGTCTGCTGACGGACGGCATCGCGATCACCGTCGAAGTGGAAACAGCGGGCTTCGGCGTAGCCCAGCTTCTGCCCCCAGGCAATCCAGACCGTGCCCACCGGCTTGTCCGGCGTGCCGCCATCCGGCCCGGCAATACCGGTGACCGCGACAGAGACATGGGCCCGGGAATGGGTAATGGCTCCCCGCGCCATTTCCAGGGCCGTTTCTTCGCTGACCGCTCCCACCGAGGCCAGGGTCGAGGCCTGCACACCCAGCATCTCCTCCTTGGCTTCGTTGGAATAGGTCACAAAACCCCGGTCAAACCACGTTGACGCCCCGGACAGCCCCGTCAGCGCCTGGGCAATGCCCCCACCGGTACAGGATTCCGCCGTCGCCAGAATCAAACGCTGTTTTTGCAGGGCAGAGGCCAGTGCGACAGCGGCGGCAAGGATGTCGTTATCCAACACAGGGGTATGCTCCGTTGCAGATGTTGCCGGCAATGTAAGCCGGGACGATGTAATCAGCCCAGATCCACGTTGTGATACACGTTCTGCACGTCGTCCAGATCATTCAGCATGGCCATGAATTTGTCGAACAGCTCCATGTCTTCGGCGCTGATGGTAGTGTAACTCTGCGGGACAAACTGGATTTCATCCACCTCGAATTCCAGCTCGCCGAAAGCCTCCGTCAACGCCTGCTTGGCCTTGAAATATTCGGTATTCGGGGTAAACACCGTCAGGGTGCCGTTGTCATCTTCGATCTCACTGACGTCCACATCGGCCTCCATCAGCGCTTCCAGCACCGCGTCTTCGTCCGCATGGGCAAAAACGAAGATGGCCACGTGATCGAACATGTGGCTCACCGTACCCTGGGTGCCGATCTTGCATTTGGTCTTGGTGAAGGCCATGCGCACATCACCAAAGGTGCGGTTCGGGTTGTCCGTCAGGCATTCGATCAGCGCCATGCAACCACCCGGGCCGTAGCCTTCATAGCGGGCCGGAGAATAATCCTCGCCACCCCCGCCTTTGGCTTTCTCAATGGCCTTGTCGATCACATGACCGGGCACCTGGTCTTTTTTGGCACGTTCAATCAGGCTGCGCAGCGCCAGATTCGCCGTAGGGTCCAGGCCGCCGGATTTCGCACTGACATAAATTTCCCGACCATAACGGCTGTATACCTTGGCTTTCATATCCGAGGTTTTCGCCATGGACTCTTTACGGTTTTGATAGGCGCGGCCCATACGAATCTTGCTCCAGAGAGATTGGTTGCCGGGTATTTTAGGGGAAGATGATGGTAAGAAGAACAAGGGAGGGAGCAAGAAAGCAGCGCACAGACCACAAGCGCACCTTTATCTGGCAGGGCAAGCGCGATGGGTGGGCACTGGACCCGGCAATTACTTGCCCATCCTCAAGTCATTTCCGCTATCCTCCGCTCCGCATAAATAAAATAGACAAGGACTTCATCGTGCACACCCTTTATCACATTGCGTTGGCAGCGCCTCTTCTCCTTACCCCATTAGCACAAGCTTCCAATACCTTCGATTACGTCGACATTGGCTACTCCAGACAGAACACAGACTACTCCGGTTTTGGCGACAGCAGCTCCGGCACCGTAAAGGCCAGTGTCTCAGCCTTTAAATGGTTCCACGCCCGCGGTCGTTACCATGCGGGTAATGTCCGATTGCCAGAAGAAAACGCACAGCAAGAATCCTGGTCAGTAATTGGCTTGGGGGTTCACTATCCATTCAACGCCAAAACGTCCATTTTCGCCGGCTCAGACCACAACAAACTTGAGCTGCAAAATGGTTCTACCGAACGCGGTTGGTACCACCACATCGGGCTCAGACACGAATTCAACGATAAATGGCAGATCGGCCTCGAAATCGGCGAATCCGATGTGCTATTTCGGGATACCGCCTCGCTTATCGAAGGTATTTATAAAGTCACCCAGCAAGTTGGGCTATCTGCCACCCTGCGCGATTACGATGATCTGGATTTGACTGAATACGAGGTTGGCGTGCGCTGGTTCTTCCGGGACTAAAAGCTTCAAGGCCTGCATCACTGCTGAGTGGCGCCTGCTGCCATAAGCGGCCACTCAGCCGCAAGCGCTGCAGGCGAAATCCCGACCCGCAGCAAACGGTTAGCGAATCAACTTTCCAGTTCAACCAGCGACTCTTCAAAGTAATCCAGAAAGCGCTGGATATGCGGCAGTGTATCGCGGCAACCGATAACACCGAACTCCAGGCTGTCCTTGTAGCTCACCACGGTGATGTTCAGCGCATAGCCATGCAGTACCAACGACACAGGGTAAGAAGCCAACATTTCAGCGCCGTTGAGATACAGCGGATCTTTGGGCCCTGGCACATTGGAAATCACCAGATTGAACATGGGGCTTACCCGCCCGGACAGGCCCGTCACCTGGCCAAGCGACAACGGCACATTGGTGAGTACGGTATAGACATCGATCTCGGATTTCTGCATATCGCCAAGCCGGGACTTCACCCCTTTCATGGAATCCTGAATCGCTGCCAGCCGCTTCAGCGGCTCGGCGATATGCGTTCCCAGGCTGACCTGCACGGTGGTGATCGCATTACCACCGTCGCCCGCCTGGTCCGCACTGCGCAACGACACCGGCACCTGAGCCACCAGCGGCTGGTCCGGTAACGCGTCCTGGCTCAACAGGTAACGCCGCAGGGCCCCGCCACACATGGCCAGAAAAATATCATTGACGGTACCGCCATGCTGTTTGGCCGCTGCCTTGATGCGTGGCAGAGACCAGGACTGGGCAGCAAAGCGTCGGGCGCCGGTCACTCGCCGGTTGAGCTGGGTTTTCGGCGCCCGATAAATCGTTTTCACATTGCCATCTTTGGGCTGGCGCAACAGGTCTACCAGCTGGCCACTGCCCCGGCGCAGGTTATTCACCGTGCCTTTCATACCCGTATTTGCCGCAGGGGCGCCGCTGCTCTTTCTCGGCTTCTTCTCCGCATCCCATTCACCGGACCAGGGTACCGGCAAGCGGTCTTTGGCACTGGTGGCCAACCGCGATTGCATCAGGTACATACCCGCCACCCCGTCCACCATGGAATGGTGCATCTTGGTATAAAGGGCAAAGCGGTTGCCTTCCAGCCCTTCGATCAGGTAGCTCTCCCAGAGTGGGCGGCTGGGATCCAGACGCTGGGCGTGCAGCCGCGACACCAGCGCCAGCAGCTCGCGCACCCGCCCCGGGCGCGGCAAAGCGGAATGGCGCACGTGGTAATCGATATCAAAAGTCTTGTCTTCCACCCAGGCGGCGTCCATGCGCATGGGCAAGTGCGACTGGATTTTCTGGTTAAAGGGACGACAGATTCCATTCACCTCCACCAGATAGCGATAGATGCCTTCCATGTAATCCGCAGGCGCGTCCTCCGGAATGGCGAACAACGCCAGCCCACCCACATGCATGGGGGTCTCGCGGGTTTCCATCATCAGCCAGCCGGAATCCATAATGGACAGTTTACGGGCCATGCTTCCTGCTCCTTATTGTTATTCGTGCGCTCACAGCTAACCGCGCTTAAACACGCAGCCACAAACACCCTATCATCCGGTTTTTTCGTGGCAGAGCATTACCAGATTGGTTGCGTTTGGTTATCAACGGTCAATTGGGAGGATCGGTGGCGGGATTGGGGGGCCTACCTAGCTTGATCCGCCGGCACCAGCACCATGGCATGCATGTCCGCGAAACGCGCAGCATCCGTGCCCTGAAGCTTATTGTACTTAATGATTGATTGCAGGGACTTCACATACGCCGGCCCGCGTTCGGAGTATCTATCAAGGGTAGCGGCCGCATCGAGGCCGGTATACGGCCTGCCAGCCTTTCGGCTGCTTGCCCGCAGAGTGCGAAAATGCGTATAGGCTGGGTGGCTATTGAGGTTCAACGCATGGGCTTGCACCGACTGCAATGGCGCATCAAAGGCCGCGATTTTGTAATTGCCCATCCCGCTACGCTGGCTCTGCGGAGTGATGCCCTTCCCACCCCACGTCCATTGCCCAAACAGGGCGTTACCGGCAAACGCAAAGCGGGAGGTCCCCCAGCCGCTCTCCTCCGCTGCCTGAGCCAGAATCAGCGAAGGCGGAATCACATCGACCCGGCGTAACAGCTCAGCGACTCGCTCCTTGCCGCCTGTTTCCACCCGGTACTGGTCGGCCAGCTGCTGGAGCCAGTGGTTATCGTCAGCGGACAACACCGATTGCGTCTGCAGGCCAAGCAGGCGCGCCCGGTCCTGCTGAATCAATTCATTACTGCGCAGGATCAGCGGCCCTACAGCACGGAAGAACAGTTTCTTCTTCAGGCTGACGCTGATTTCATGGCTGATGCCCTTACCCCACTGCTCCGGCACCGTGGAGAGATAAACCCTGGGCACATGGCGGTCGCCTTCCACCCAGCTTTTATCGGTGTAGTGAAGCTGCTCGAACAACTCGAGTACCGCGCGATAATCATCAATGATCACCACACTGACCCTG
>NZ_LWEZ01001768.1:0-1669 GCF_001634945.1 Alcanivorax sp. HI0044 | reverse complement strand
TCTACAAGTCGGAAGCGGCTACCAACCAACGTAACCAGGCGATTGCTCACCTGATGTATGCCTACGGCCATATCGAAGGCGACCCGCTGCAGGCCACCGACATTTATACCCGCCAGTGTTCTGTGGGTGTGAATGCCAAGGACCTGGGCACCATGGCGGCGACGCTGGCCAACGCAGGCACCAACCCGGTTACCGGCAAGGCGCTGGTGAAACCGGAAGACATGCCGGAAATCCTGGCAGTGATGGCGACGGCCGGGCTGTATGACGATGCGGGCAAGTGGTTGTACAAAACCGGCCTGCCTGCCAAGAGTGGTGTGGGCGGTGGTATTATTGCCGTTTCCCCGGGCAAGTTCGGCATTGCGGCTATTTCCCCGCCGCTGGATGAGGCCGGTAACAGCGTACGCGCCCAGAAAGCCATTGCGGATATCTCCGCAGCCCTGGGTGGCAACCCGTACGAAGCCGTACCTTATGGTAAGTAATGAAAAAAGTAGTGGTTAAAGGCTGGCCAGCAATGGCTGGCCAATCTTCTGGCAGCGCTTCTGGCCAGACAAGCAAACAGGCAGCCCTCTGGGCTGCCTGTTTGCTTGTCGGCACCCTTCCAGCCGCCGCCTTTGCAGCGGACCAAACCTTTGACACGGCCAGTACCCCGCCAGAGATCTGGCGGCCGCCCAGTTTCGACGTGCAGCAATGGGACTGGATACAGCTGGATACTGGCGAGTGGGTTAAAGGGCGGATCAAGGTCCTGCATGAAGAGTCGGTGGAAATCGACAGTGATCATTTCGATCTGATTTCCATCGACTGGGAAGACGTGGCCTATATCCGTACGGGGCGCGTCATGTCGGTGCTGCTGGATGGCGGTGAAGTGATACTGGGGCGTTTGACCACGGAAAGCGGCAAGCTGCTGGTGGGGGGCGAACCGGTCGAGTTTCCCCAGGTGGTTGGCATTGCCTCTGCCTCCCCCCGGGAATTTGATTTATGGACGGCGGATATTTCGGTGGGCCTGAATTTCCGCAGTGGTAACGTGGAACAGAAAGACCTGAACACCAAGGTTTCACTGAAACGCCGCACGGTAAAGAATAATACCAAGATGAGTTATACCGGTAACTATTCGGAATCGGAGTCCGAGCAGCTGGCCAATAACCACACGGCGAGCCTGAGTCATGATTATCGGATCAGCCATAAGTGGTTTTTCAGACCGATTCAGGCGGAATATTACCGTGATCCGTTCCAGAACCGGGAAGCGGAATGGACGGTGGGTTTTGGCGCGGGCTACCAGATTTTTGATAGCCCCAAGCTGGACTGGACGGTATCGGCAGGCCCCGGTTACCAGCGTACCGAGTATGTGGATGTGGTAGAGGGTGAAGACCGTACGGTCTCCACCGGAGCGTTCCTGATAGGGACGTTTTACGATCAGGACATTACCGACAATATCGAGCTGGAAGTTGATTACCAGGTGACGCTGACAGAAGCCAAAGCCGGTCGCGCCAAGCATGATTTCTATGTGGCACTGGACGTGGATCTGACCAGCCGTTTGGACCTGCGTTTGGCGGGCACCTGGAAACGTATCGAAAGTCCGCAGCCGGACAGTGACGGTATTACCCCGGAAAAAGACGACTTTACCGCTACCCTGGGGCTTGCGCTGGAGATATAGCGATGTTGAGCCAGCGCT
>NZ_LWEZ01001767.1:0-1178 GCF_001634945.1 Alcanivorax sp. HI0044 | reverse complement strand
TGAGCGTAGCGAGGGTGGACTTGCCGAGTTAGATGCTGATGCGCCCATGGCGTTTGTCGCGGGGTTATTGTCACCGCAGGCCTTCATTACTCGCGGGCTTGCTTCTTCTATCTCGGAAGAAGAACGGCATATTATCGGCCTGCATGAACAAGCCCATATTGTTCGCCGTGATCCTTTGAGGAAAAGCCTATTTGCCATGTTGGTAGGGCTTTATCCCTCACCTGTACGCCGCTTTCTTCTGGCGGAACTAGAGTTAGTTCAGGAGCAGCGAGCGGACGAATGGGTGTTGCGCCGTTATCCGAAGCCTGCCGCAATTGCCCAGTCGTTATTGAATGTAGAAAAACTGGCGACCCGCTTTAGAGAGCAGGAACTTGGTCAGGTGCATTGTCATTTTGCTGCCCATGCGGTTCAGCGACGGATTATTCATTTGCTGGGTCCGACTGAACAGCGCAGTGTGTCTGTGGCGGTTGTCGGCGCTGTGGTGGTGGTTGCGGCACTATGCAGTGCCGCCAGTGTTGATCTTGTGCACCATTTTCTGGAAACCTTATTTCTTCATTAAGAGTGTTCTGATGAATAGAATTTCAATTTTTTTTACGCGCAAAAAACCGAGAATCGATCGGTTTTTTGCGCCACTGATACTACTGGGAGTGCTGGCTTTCGCGTCGCCACTGGAGGCTGCTGAAGCTGAACTGACCTTCACTCAGGCAATAAAGCGAAGCTTGGAGCAGCATCCCCAGATCAAGGCTCTGGCCTACCGAACCCAGGCTGCCCGGGCGCAAATTCGCCAGGCAGAGATTCGCCGCGGAACCGAGATTCAGTTGGAAGTTGAGGATGTGCTGGGGAGTGGCATCTATGAAGGTGCCGATAGTGCCCAGGCGACGCTCAGTCTGAGTTGGGCTTTAGAGGGAAAGCAGGTTGAGAGCCGAGTCGATGTCGCAGAAGGAAAACAGTCTGTTGCAGTTATTGAGCAAGATTTGCTGCGTTACGACGTGGCGGCCCGCACGGCCCAGGCTTTTCTGACTGCGCTGGCGTATCAGGAACGTCTGGCGCTGGCAAAACTGGCCAGCGATAACGCTTTAACATCATTGGATGAGCTTCGCCGCCGCAGTCGTGCTGGGCGCGCTTCGCGGGTGGATCTGCTGCGTGCGGAGGTGGAGCTGGAGCGTCGTAAGCTGGAT
>NZ_LWEZ01001766.1:0-499 GCF_001634945.1 Alcanivorax sp. HI0044 | reverse complement strand
CTGGCGTGCTCGTGTGCCCTTGAAAGCCCTGCAGGCGCAAGTGCTGGGCTTCAAGGATGATACCCAGGCACGTGTGACCGGCCCGCTGGCAACACGCGGGGATGAGTTCGGGGAGCTGGCCCGCAGTTTCAATCATATGGCGGAACAGGTGTCCGGGATGCTGGATACCCAGCGCCAGCTGCTCAATGACATGTCCCATGAATTGCGCACCCCCTTGAGTCGTTTGTCCGTGGCACTGGAAAGTGACATGAGCGAGGCCGAACTGCGTCAGCGGGTGGACCAGGAGCTGCACCACATGCGCACCCTGGTCGATGACACCCTGGCGCTGGGGTGGCAGGACACCGACACCGGCACCTCCGGCCTGGAATCTCTGTCGCTAACGGCGCTGTGGGACATGATTGTTGAAAATGCGGCGTTTGAAAGCGGCTGGGACAAGCGTCGTTTCCCCTGCGCGCTGCCGGACGATGCGTTGGTGTACGGCAACCTGAATGTGTTGGCC
>NZ_LWEZ01001765.1:0-652 GCF_001634945.1 Alcanivorax sp. HI0044 | reverse complement strand
GGACACCGGCTCGATCACCCTGCACAGCGTGAATGCCGAAGGCGTGCTGGGAAAGCAGGATGGCTTCGTACGTATTCCCGCGCTGGATAACCAGTTCATCATTACTCCCATGGACGATGGTTGGGTGCGGGTGCAGTTTGAAACCTTCGTGGATCCGGGCGGCAGCGTGCCGGTGTGGCTGGCGAATCTGGTGGCGACCAAGGCGCCACTGGAAACCCTGCAGGGGTTGACGGTCCAGCTGGAAAAGCCGCGCTTTGCCAGTGCCACCCGGAAAGATTTGCCGCCACTGCCGGGGATGGACAAACTGTCACTGGAAGACTGATTCCCCCGGTCTCTGCCCGGGGGCGTTCATAAGCGTGGCGCACCCGGGTAATCCGCCCGGGCAAGGATGCGAGGGCGAGCCATGGTGCTGGCACGGTTTCAGCAATGGTATACCCAGTTACGTTCCAGCATGTGGTTGCTGCCGGCCTGCTTTCTGGTCGGGGCGTCGCTGCTGGCCTTTATCCTGACGGCCATCCCCGGTGAGCTTCCGGATGCCAGCGAACACTGGTGGGCCTACCTGCTGGCGGTGAATCCGGAAGGCGCCAGTGCGGTGTTGACCACCATCGCCGGTTCCATGATTACCGTGGCCGGCGTGACCTTCTCTATCACC
>NZ_LWEZ01001764.1:0-925 GCF_001634945.1 Alcanivorax sp. HI0044 | reverse complement strand
CCGGTGGTTAAGGCGGCGTGTTAGCGTGCCGCGTGTAGCATGATTGGGTAAAAAAGCGAGAGACCATGAAATCCCTACCTGAACTGTTTTCCAACAATGAAAAATGGCGCCACGAAATTGAAGAGCGCCACCCCGGCTTCTTCAAGGCGCTGGGTGAACAGCAGAACCCGGAATATCTGTGGATCGGTTGTGCCGATTCCCGGGTGCCAGCCAACGAAGTGGTAGGCATGATGCCCGGCGAGCTGTTTGTTCACCGCAATGTGGCCAACCTGGTCAACCATACCGACCTGAACCTGCTGTCGGTGCTGCAGTTTGCCGTGGATGTATTGAAGGTGAAGCACATCATGGTGGTGGGCCATTACGGTTGTGGCGGCATCAAGGCGGCCATGGAAGATGTGCCCCATGGCCTGATCGACAACTGGTTGCGGCAGGTGCGCGAACTGTACCTGCGCAATCGCAAGAACCTGGCCGAGCTGCCCGATGAGGCAGCGCGAGTGGACAAGATGTGTGAGCTGAATGTGGCCCGCCAGGTAATCAATGTGTCCAACACCACTGTGGTTCAGGAAGCCTGGCGTCGCGATCAGCCGTTGACCATTCACGGCTGGATTTACGGTATCGGTGATGGTCACCTGCGGGACCTGGATATCCAGATTCAGAATAATGGCGAGCTGCGCAGCCTGGAAACGGACGAGTACGACAACTGCTCCGGTTAGGTGAGTGCCCTTGGTCGCTGTAACGAAATGATCAAGGGCACGGTTACCGTTGACGATGGTTTTCAGTGATGATGGCCTGCACCGCCGTGCCCCTGGCCGGCGGGTGCTGTGCCTGAGTCGTCCAGTAGTGCCTGCCAATCGTTTTCGCTCAGTGAGGGCAGGGCGCTGAGTAACGCCACCATGTCCCACAGGCTTTGCTCGTCGTGGCTTTT
>NZ_LWEZ01001763.1:0-1020 GCF_001634945.1 Alcanivorax sp. HI0044 | reverse complement strand
GGTACCGTCAATGATATTTTTCTGGCCATGTGTGGCGGGGCCCTGCGGCGTTACCTGTTGAGCCAGGACGCGTTACCGGACCAGCCGCTGGTGGCTCAGGTGCCGGTGTCGTTGCGCAGTGCGGACCAGGCGGGCGACGGTGGTAATGCGATCACCACCGTGCAGGTCAGCCTGGGAACGCATATCGCCGAGCCGCTGAAGCGGCTGGCAGCGATTCAGGATTCCATGAAAGGGGTGAAGTCCCGGCTTGGCGATATGCAGAAATCCGAGATCGATGTCTATACCGTACTCACCAATGTGCCGTTGTCGCTTGGCCAGGTGACGGGCCTGTCCGGGCGGGTAAGCCCCATGTTCAATCTGGTGATTTCCAATGTGCCAGGGCCCAAAGATCCGCTGTATCTCAACGGCGCTGAAATGTTGGCTTCTTACCCTGTGTCGTTGGTACTGCATGGCTATGCGCTGAACATCACCGTGGTGAGCTACAAGGACAGCCTGGAGTTCGGTGTTATCGGTTGCCGCGATACACTGCCGCATATCCAGCGCTTTCTGGATTACTTTGAAGAGTCGCTGGTTGAACTGGAAAGTTGATTCGCTAACCGTTTGCTGCGGGTCGGGATTTCGCCTGCAGCGCTTGCGGCTGAGTGGCCGCTTATGGCAGCAGGCGCCACTCAGCAGTGATGCAGGCCTTGAAGCTTTTAGTCCCGGAAGAACCAGCGCACGCCAACCTCGTATTCAGTCAAATCCAGATCATCGTAATCGCGCAGGGTGGCAGATAGCCCAACTTGCTGGGTGACTTTATAAATACCTTCGATAAGCGAGGCGGTATCCCGAAATAGCACATCGGATTCGCCGATTTCGAGGCCGATCTGCCATTTATCGTTGAATTCGTGTCTGAGCCCGATGTGGTGGTACCAACCGCGTTCGGTAGAACCATTTTGCAGCTCAAGTTTGTTGTGGTCTGAGCCGGCGAAAATGGACGTTTTGGCGTTGAATGGATAGTGAACCCCCAAGCCAATTACT
>NZ_LWEZ01001762.1:0-1127 GCF_001634945.1 Alcanivorax sp. HI0044 | reverse complement strand
CTTACATTGGACCGCTTTGGGAGTGACTGAATGAGTAAATCCTACCGTGAGCTGGCACTGGACGGCTTGTGGAATAACAACCCGGCCACCGTACAGATTCTTGGCCTGTGCCCCTTGCTCGCGGTCACCGGTTCCGTGGTCAACGCCATGGGACTGGGCCTGGCGACCCTGGTAGTGCTGATGGGCTCCAACGCCTGTGTCTCGCTGATTCGTCATTACGTCACTGATGCGGTGCGTCTGCCCGCCTTCGTGATGATTATCGCCGCCATGGTGACGGTGATCGAAATGCTGATGCAGGCCTACACGTTCGAACTGTACGAAATCCTCGGCATCTTCATTCCGCTGATCGTGACCAACTGCGCCGTGCTCGGCCGCGCCGACGCGTTCGCCAGCAAGAATGCCGTGCTGCCCTCCATGGTGGACGGCTTTATGATGGGCCTGGGTTTCCTGGTAATCCTGCTGATTCTCGGCGGCATGCGTGAACTGGTGGGCCAGGGCACCCTGTTCACCAACATGCAGCTGCTGTTCGGGCCCATGGCGGCCAACTGGGAACTCACTGTCATCGACAACTACGGCGGCTTCCTGCTGGCCATACTGCCCCCCGGCGCCTTCCTGGGCCTGGGCTTGATCATCGCCGGCAAGAACGTCATCGACAAACGCCTCAAGGAAGTCCAGAAGCGCAAAGCCAGTGACGAACCCAAGGTCAGCCGTCGGGTGCGCACCACCGGGAAAGTCAGTTAAGCGCACCACTGCACCCGTGTAGGAGCGTCGCCGGCGGCGCGATAACAGCAGTCGCGAGAAGCGAGAAGCGAGTTTCGAAGAACAAAACCTCATAGAGCGGAAATTTCAGGTTTTCGCGACTCGAAACTCGTGCCTCGAAACTACGTTATCCCGCTCCTACGGCAATCGTTTTCGCGGCTCGAGCGCCGCTCCTACAGCACCAACCCTGCCACCAACAACGCCACCGCCACCAACCCATGCGGTAGAAACACGTGGCGCCAGCGCAGGATGCGTAACAGCTCTTTCATGCCGCCGGCGCGGCGGCTGCGTTCCCAGCTATCGGCGCTCTGGAAGGGGACGATTTCGTCCACTTCGCCACGAAAATGCGCTTCGATTTTTTCGATACG
>NZ_LWEZ01001761.1:0-600 GCF_001634945.1 Alcanivorax sp. HI0044 | reverse complement strand
AGAACTTCGCCATCGACAAACAGTTCTATCCGCTGGGCTCGTGCACCATGAAGTACAATCCCCGTGGAGCCAACCGTGCCGCCATGCTGCCGGGCTTTTTGAACCGCCACCCGCTGGCGCCGGAAAGCCACAGCCAGGGTTTCCTCAGCTGCATGTTCGAACTGCAGAACTTCTTGAAAGAAGTCACCGGCATGAAGGGCGTATCCCTCGCCCCCATGGCCGGGGCCCAGGGTGAGTTTGCCGGCGTGGCCATGATCCGTGCCTACCACGATGCACGCGGCGACGATCAGCGTACTGAAATCCTGATCCCCAACGCCGCCCACGGCACTAACCCGGCCACCGCCGTCATGTGTGGCTACAAGGTCCGTGAAGTGCCGGTCGGCCCGGATGGCGACGTGGACCTGGAAGCGCTCAAGGCTGCCTGCGGTCCGCAGACCGCTGGCCTGATGATGACCAACCCGTCTACTTGTGGCGTGTTCGAACGGCAGATTGAAGACATCGCCAAAGCCGTCCACGAAGCCGGTGGACTGCTTTATTACGATGGCGCCAACCTGAATGCCATCCTCGGTAAAGTTCGTCCCGGTGACATGGGTTTCGACG
>NZ_LWEZ01001760.1:0-754 GCF_001634945.1 Alcanivorax sp. HI0044 | reverse complement strand
TGACGCGCCACATATCCGCAAACTCACCGCAAATAAGAATAATCACGAAACCACCAAGCATGGTGGTTTCCGGAAAGTCCATGCCTGAATAGAAACCCAAAGACGTGAGCAAAAACCAGCTGGCCACCAGACACAGCATGCCGAACACCCCGAGCAAGCTACCGTAACGCAACGCCAGTAGTATCGGCACCAGCAATACCCAACGGAAGGTCCCGATGAGTGTCAGCGGATCCTCCTCGCGCAGCCACAACCCCATGACAACGGCCAGCGCCATCAGAATCACTGCTTCGCACAGCGACCACAGCACTCTTGGCTGGGGCATGAATAGCCCCGCCAGCTTGCCGTTACTGATGCGCTCAAGCATTACTGCACCACCGGGGCGAGCAATTTATCGATGACTTTCTGCCCGGTTTCGCTGAGCGACTGGCGTGCCCAGCCGGCCCGTGAGCCCGTGCCGCTATAGACGATACGCCCTTCCGGCAATTCACGGATTTCGATCATTACCCCCACCGCGGGCTCACCATCAACACCGGTTTTATAGCGCCATTCGTGTACTACCCCGCTCACCACATATTGGNCCGATTGCGAGGCGACCCACTGATTCATGTTCTTGCGGTTGGCCGCCGAGGTGCCTTCAAACAGCACCCCTTCATTATCGCTTTCCGGGTAGCGGGTTACGTTATTCACGCCATGGCGATACAGCACGGATTCGACAATGGCTGCCGCCCGCAACCCCGCCTGGGGAGTGGCAGTG
>NZ_LWEZ01001759.1:0-663 GCF_001634945.1 Alcanivorax sp. HI0044 | reverse complement strand
TACCAGTCATACCGGCTGAACTCATCCATGTTTTTCCAATGACTGGCCAGCTTGGCCGTCCCGGTGATCAAACGCACTACGCGCTCGGAAACATTACGTACCTTGTAAGCATCAGGGATTTCACGCTCAGTCCCAGAAAACACATCCCGTGAAGCAGTAGCGATGCGCACACCGTCAATCAGCACCTCTTTGTCCAGCCCGGTCAACGCAATAGCACCCGTATCGAGGGCTTCTGGGCGCTCAATGGAACGACGTAGTGTTACCGCAGGGAAGTCGAGGATAGAAGATTCTTCACTGATGGTACCGCTATCTGAAATCGCACAGAAAGCCGTCATTTGCAGCTTGTTATAATCAAAGAACCCGAACGGCTTCAGGAAGCGAATTGCCTCACTGTCATCCGCCAGGCCCAGTTTCTCCAGGCGATTACGGGTGCGGGGATGCGTGGACACCACCACCGGAAACCCGAACTCTTCGTGAAGAGCCTGCAAGGCTTCAACCACCTTCTTCAGATTCTCTCGGCTGTCCACATTTTCTTCCCGATGGACGCTGACAATAAAGAAGCGGCCTTCTTCCAGCCCCAATCGCTTGAGGATGTCTGATTGTTGAATACTTGGCAGAGAGTGCTCAAGCACCTCACGCATCGGAGAGCCCGTGAGGTAAATA
>NZ_LWEZ01001758.1:0-5828 GCF_001634945.1 Alcanivorax sp. HI0044 | reverse complement strand
TGGTGTCTGTGGTGCCCATGTCACCAACCAGCTTTTCGTACAGGCTGACCTTGGATAACGCTTCCTGAAGCGTGCTGGCGCTCATGGCGATATAGCCCATCACATTGTAGGAACCGGGCTGCACAAATTCGGAAGTGTGTAACCCGAACAGGGGGTCGGCGGACTGTTTGATGAGGGCGTGCAGCAGGGTCTGAAAATCCTGACCATGAATGCGGGTATCCGGTTTCTGGATATGGCCGGGGTCCAGGTTGGCCTGCTGCAGCGCCGCAGCCGTATCCAGCCCACGGGCTTGCCCGTGAGCCAGGTACTGCTGAAGTGCGGCGCTACAAATCTGGCCCAGTGCATCCATGGGGATGTTCGCTCAGTTCAGTTCAAAGGTGATTTGTACCTGGGCGGAAATCTCGGTTTCGCCGGCCCGGTAACTGTCTGCGGCACCGCTTTCTTTGCTGCGAGCCATCATCATCACCGGTTGCGGGTGGTGGATCCCCTGAGCGGTGATCTGGAAGGCTTCGCCCAGGTCACGGTCTGCGGCTTCGGCAATGATCTCTGCCCGTTGACGGGCATCAGCCACGGCTTTTTCCAGGGCCTGGTTGCCCAGCTGGTCGCGGTTGCTAACTTCCGCACCGGCGGGGCGGATGTTACGTACGCCCTGTTCGGCAAGTCCTTCCAGTAGCTCCGCATAGGTTTCAAGGCCGTCGACCTTGAAGCTCACGTCGCGGCTGACCTGGTGGCCAATCAGTTTGCGTTCGGGTTGATACTGCCATTGGGGGGTGACTTGCATGGTGCTGGCGGTGACGGCCTTTTCTTCGATATCCAGGTCGTCTGCGAGATCCAGCATATTGCTGACAGACTCATCCACGCGATCTTTCATACCGGCGATGTCATCGCCGTTTTCACTGGCGGTAGCGACCACCGTGAAACGGTCTGGTTGGGCGCTGATTTCACCACTGCCGGATACGGTGATGCTGTCGCGGGTGGTATTGATGGTGGTGTTATCACAACCGGCCAGCGCCAGTGTGCCAGCGATCAACAAGGTCGCAGCGGATACAACTTTCATGATATCTCCTTGTACTGCCGTGCAAGCGGCAAAGTTCTATTTTGCTTATCGGTCAGGTTTACGCAACTCATCTCGTGCAAACCGTTTAAACGAACGGTTTCCCGTACAGAACGCAGGGTAAAGGCCCCTTGGTTGTTGGTCCGTTAGCCCCTATCATCGCAGCTCGTGAGGCAGAGGCAATCGGTGAGTACGGTCATGAGTTCAGCCATGGATAAATCGGAACAGCAGATTCGACAGCACCTGGGCGATTTTATTCCCGAGGATCTGGGGATTAGCCTGAATCAGGTCAATGGCATCAGTGCGTTTCAGTTGAGTGATTCAGCCGTGACGGCCACGGTAACTCTGGGGTATCCCTGCGACAGTATTCGTGACGCGCTGATTGATGCCATCCACGCACACATGGCTCCGGTACTGGAGCAGCGTTCCCTGTCAGTGACGGTGGAAAGTCGCATTGTGCCGCACCGGGCGCAAAGCAGCCTGCCGGCGCGGGACCAGGTCGCCAATATCATTGCCGTTGCGTCCGGCAAGGGCGGGGTGGGCAAATCCACCTCGGCAGTGAATCTGGCGCTGGCGCTGCAGGCGGAGGGCGCCCGTGTTGGGTTGCTGGACGCGGACGTGTTCGGGCCCAGCCAGCCGTTGATGCTGGGGTTGCCCGACGGTACACGCCCCCAATTGCTGGACGGCAAATTTTTTGTGCCGGTGGACGCCTACGGTTTGCAGACCATGTCCATGGGGTACCTGACCACAAAGCAGACACCGGTGGTGTGGCGTGGGCCTAAGGCCAGCGGCGCGCTGGTGCAGATGATGGAACAGACCCGCTGGCATGATCTGGACTATCTGTTGGTGGATTTGCCCCCCGGAACCGGGGACATCCAGCTGACGCTGGCCCAGAAAATTCCGGTGGCGGGTGCCGTGGTGATTACCACGCCGCAGGATATTGCGTTGCTGGATGCCATCAAGGGCGTGGAAATGTTCCGCAAGGTGGATATCCGGGTGCTGGGAATCCTGGAAAACATGGCCATGCATGTCTGTAACCAGTGCGGGCATCAGGAGGCTATTTTCGGTCAGGGTGGTGGCGACAAAATGGCAGCAGATTATGGCACTGAGGTGTTGGCTGCGCTGCCATTGTCCCTGCGTATCCGCGAGCAGGCAGACAAGGGTGAGCCGGTAATGCAGGCGTTCCCCGACAGTGATGAGGCTGCCCTCTACCGGTCGGCTGCCCGGCGTCTGGCTGCCCGGCTTTCACTGACGGAAGTCGGCAAGCGGGCGTTTCCCAGTGTGACGCAGCATTGAACAAGAGCCTGATGAGGGGGCTGGCCGGCTGCGTCACACATCTGGCGTCCGGCGTCCGGCGTCTATACCATTGGCCGCTTGAACGCTAACTACTCTGAAACATTGAGGCGTAAATGACTATTAAATCGGATCGCTGGATTTCCCGCATGGCCGCCGAGAAAGGCATGATCGAGCCATTTCAGACCGGGCAGATTCGCGCGGATGAGAACGGTGAAAAACTGATCTCCTACGGCGTGTCCAGTTATGGCTACGATGTGCGCTGCGCCGACGAGTTCAAGGTGTTCACCAATATCCATTCCGCCACGGTGGACCCGAAAGCGTTCGATGAACGCAGCTTTGTGGATGTGAAGGGGGAGTATTGCATTATCCCGCCGAACTCCTTTGCCCTGGCCCGCACGGTGGAATATTTCCGTATCCCCCGAAATGTGCTGACTATTTGCCTGGGCAAATCCACCTACGCACGGTGCGGCATTATCGTTAATGTCACGCCGCTGGAACCCGAGTGGGAAGGGCATGTGACGCTGGAGTTTTCCAACACCACCACCCTGCCGGCAAAAATCTATGCCCACGAAGGGGTGGCGCAGATGCTGTTCTTTGAATCCGATGAGGTGTGTGAAACCTCCTACATGGATCGGGGCGGTAAGTACCAGGGCCAGCGTGGCGTGACCCTGCCACGGGCCTAGTCTGACGCGGGCGCTGAGTCCGGAACGAGTTCCGGGCCGTTGTAGTCGATCATGATCATCTCGGCTTTCAACAGGGTGCTCTCAATGTGTTTGGCCTGTACCACCATGTAGTCCAGCTGCGGCGCTACCCAGAACAGGGTGCGCCGTTTTTCTTTGCTGTCCCCGGTACGTTTCTTTTCAACCAGCAGGGTATCCAGTTTGCCCAGCGGTGTTTTCAGGGTTTCCCTGTCGATCACTTCAAAATGATGTTCGCGCACTTTGTCGCCGTAGACACTGGTCACGGAGTAAGACTTGTCGCCGGTGGCAAACACGCAGCGCCCCCGTAGCAGAATCGTCAGCTCATCCAGCGTGTTGTCGGGGATATCCAGGCTTTCCTTGTCGTCTTCAGATTCGTTGTGTACCCGTGGCGGGTTCCACTCAAAATCCATGTGGTGGAAACGTCGTTGACCGAATCCCTTGAATTCATGCACGTAGCGCGCCGTGCGCGGTTGGCAGTCACGCCAGTGAAAATAGCTTTCCTCTGTGTTGCTGAGCAGAAACGATTTCGCCTTGAGCAACATATGGTAGTAGTCGTCGCCCTCTGCCGGTTCCAGCACCAGTTCGGCTTTGACCGGGGTAGGCAGCTTGTTCACATAAATACGAAACTCGGCAGAAAAGGGGGCCAGGGGCTCGTTGGCCGTGGCCAGGCCGCTGGCCAGCACCAGCAAAAGTGAAATCAACCGCACGCTCAGAGTCCTTTCAGTGATTGCAGGGTCATCAGGTGTTCGCCATCGTCGTTCTTCTGCATCAGTTGCACCAGCGTATAGTCATAGCCCGGAGCGAACCACATGTAGGTTTGCCGTTCGCTGTTCTTGCCACGCTGGCGTTGCACTTTCAGTGTTTTCACCTTGTCGCCGTCGATGGTCAGTGTTTCAGGGCCAGTGACGGTGTAGTGGTGGGTTTTCTGCGCACGCTCATCGGCCACTTGCAGTTCTACTTTTTTGGCGCCGTCGCGCAATTTGCACTGCAGGGCCAGGGAGACGGAGAGTTCGTCGGTGGCGTTGTCGCTTACCTCGTAGCTGCGCATGGGTTTGTCGGTGCGCTCGCTGGCGGCCACGCCGGTCTGGCGATCAATATGTAGCTTGGCTTCTTTGACCTTGCCCAGTCCGCGGCGCTCGTAACCGTAGTAATTGCTCAGCGGGGTACAGCCTTGCCAGTTGAACAGGGCGGTTTCGCGAATCTCACCGAGCCAGTTTTTGGCGTGGACTTCCATTTTCCAGAGCCCGTCCTGAACCTGGCTGAGAGAGCGGGTGGCGACGATGCTGAATGGAATACCTTCGCTTTTCAGGCGGTAGTCCAGACGGAACGGTGATGGCGTTTCGTCCCCGGTGGCGGCGGAAGAAAAGGCCAGATTCGCCAGCAGGATAGCAGCGAGAATCAGGGGGTTGCGTAGAATAATGCGTAGAGGGTTACGCCAGTGTGTAACCCTGCGCGGGGAGTGGCTTCCCATCCAGTACGACTCCGTTATCAGTCAGTTCCAGTCTAGCTTGTGCACGCCATTGCAGCACCTGGGGATAGAGCAGGTGTTCGCGTTGTTGTACACGTTTGGACAGGGAATCAACGGTATCGTTCGCATGCACCGCAATGGGGGCCTGGGCGATCAGTGGGCCGCCATCCAGCTCTTCCGTAACGAAATGAATGGAGCAGCCGTGTTCGCTGTCGCCGGCTTCCAGGGCGCGGGCATGGGTATTCAGCCCGCGATATTTGGGCAACAGGGAGGGGTGGATGTTGATCAGTTGTCCGGCGTAATGGCGAACAAAGACAGCTGAAAGGATGCGCATGAAACCGGCCAGCACGACGGTATCCGGGGCATAGGGGGTGAGCACCTCGATCATGGCCTGGTCGAACTGCTCCCGGTCCGGGTAGTCGCGGTGGTCCAGGCTGGCCGTGGGGATGCCCGCCTGTGCGGCCCGCTCGAGGCCGGCGGCGTTGGCGCGGTTGGAGAACACCACAGCAATCTCGGCGTCGAGAGTGCCTGCTTTCTGGGCATCCATGATCGCTTGCAGGTTGGTGCCTGAGCCGCTGATCAATACCGCCAGCTGGTGTGTCACTCTGGCAGTCCGTCCAACACTACGTCTGGCTCGCCGTCGCCGGCCTGGATTTCGCCGATCAGGAAGGCGTTTTCGCCTTCGGCTTCCAGCAGGGCGAGGGCGTCGTCCACGTGGCTGGCGGGGACAGCGATGACCATGCCCACGCCGCAGTTGAAGGTGCGGTACATCTCAAAGGCGGGTACCTGGCCTTCCTGCTGCAACCACTGGAATACGGCCGGGAATTCCCAGCTTTTGGTGTCGATCACGGCACGGACGTTGTCCGGCAGCACCCGCGGCAGGTTTTCTGGCAGGCCACCGCCAGTGATGTGTGCCATGGCGTGGACAGGCACCTGTTCAATCAACTTGAGCAGGGATTTCACGTAAATGCGGGTGGGTTCCAGCAGGTGCTCGATCAACGGCTTGCCGTCCAGATCGATGTCAGTGTCTGCCTGGGCCATGATACGGCGAATCAGGGAGTAGCCGTTGGAGTGGGGGCCGGAGGCGCCCAGAGCGATCAGCTTGTCGCCGGCTTCGACCTTGCTGCCATCCAGTACGCCGTCTTTTTCCACCACGCCGACGCAGAAACCCGCCAGGTCGTAGTCTTCGCCTTCATACATGCCGGGCATTTCTGCGGTTTCACCGCCGATCAGGGCGCAACCGGCCAGTTCGCAGCCTTCGCCAATACCGGTGACCACGCTGGTGGCAATCTCCACGTCCAGCTTGCCG
>NZ_LWEZ01001757.1:0-603 GCF_001634945.1 Alcanivorax sp. HI0044 | reverse complement strand
TGATGTCTATGGGCCGGGCTCACGTGCCTGGTTGATTGAACCGTTGAGGATGGCCAAAGCCGGTCAGCTGATTCTTCCTGATAATGGGAAAGCCGTTTTTACCCCTGTATTTATCGAGGATTTGCTCGACGGCATTATGCTGGCGGCAGGTCTTCAAGAAGGGGCCGGGCAGGTCTTCATTCTTTGGGGAGGCGAAGCGGTTTCCTGCAACGAATTTTTCAGTCATCACTGGCGTTGGGCGGGTCGAGCGGGCTCCCCCCGCAGTTTGCCATTGACTGCTGCGTTGGCGTTAACCAAAGGGGTCTGGAAATTGAATCAGCTACTCAAGCGCCATGACGAAGTGACGCCAGACACCATGCTGATGTTTTCCCGCAAAGGCGGCTTTTCCATCGAAAAAGCCAAACGTCTGCTGGGCTATTGCCCCAAAACCCGTCTTGCCGAAGGGATGCGCGAATCTGAGGCCTGGTTAAAAGCCAGCGGTGAGCTGGATTGAAGGAGAGTGAGATGAAGCATGTAATGATTACGGGCGCAGGAAGTGGTCTTGGCCTGGGAATGGCAACACGCTATCTCAATCGCGGCTACACCGTGAGCGTGCTGGATTTG
>NZ_LWEZ01001756.1:0-546 GCF_001634945.1 Alcanivorax sp. HI0044 | reverse complement strand
GATTTCCAGCACAGCCTGGGCATCGCCAAAAACATTCTCTGCAACCGCCTGTCGCGGCTGGTGGATAACGGCGTGATGGTGCGTGTGGACGTGGGCGAGCACGGCAAGCGCTACGAATACCGCCTCACCGACAAGGGCCGGGATCTGTTTACCGTGGTCACCGCCCTGCGTCAGTGGAGCGAACGCTGGAACGGCGAAAAAGACGCCATGCAACTGGTGGATGGCCACAGCGGCGAGCCGTTGGCACCGGTAGTGGTTCAGAACCAGCAGGGGAAAGTGCTCACCGTGCGGGATGTGCGGTTTGTGGATGAGGACGGCAAACCCTGGGAGGAGGTCGGGTGACTACCGTGCCAGCGCTGCAACAACGCTGGAACCGCGTCGTCGCCCGGCTAGTGCCCAACCCGCAAGCCACTTGGCAACAACTCGCCTCCCGCTACAGCGAGCCCCATCGCCACTATCACACCCTGCATCATGTCGCCGCCTGCCTGAACTGGCTGGATCAATACCGCCACCTCGCCGAAAACCCTCTATGCATTGAACTGGCCC
>NZ_LWEZ01001755.1:0-613 GCF_001634945.1 Alcanivorax sp. HI0044 | reverse complement strand
GAAAAAAGCCATTATCGACAAGTTCCAGCGCGATAACGGCCTGTCCTACGAGCCCGGCCAGGTGCTGGTCTCCAGCGGTGGCAAGCAGAGCTTCTTCAACATGGCCCTGGCCCTGCTGAATGACGGTGACGAAGCCATCATCCCCGCGCCTTACTGGGTAAGCTACCCGGACATGGTGCTGGTTGCCGGCGGCGTACCAAAAATCCTCGAAACGGACGTAAACAGCCGCTTCAAGATCACCCCGGAACAGCTGGAAGCGGCGATTACGCCGAAAACCCGCCTGTTCGTAATCAACAGCCCCTCCAACCCTTCCGGCATGGCCTATTCCCTGGAAGAACTGGCCGCTCTGGGCGAAGTGCTGAAAAAACACCCGAACATCATCGTCGCCACCGACGACATGTACGAGCATATCCTGTGGACCGGCAAGCCGTTCATCAACATCGTCAATGCTACCCCGGAGCTGTACGACCGCACCGTGGTCATGAATGGTGTCTCCAAGGCCTACTCCATGACCGGCTGGCGCATCGGCTACGCGGCCGGCCCGCAGAAGCTGATTGCAGCCATGAAGAAGGTCCAGTCCCAGTCCACCTCCAACCCGGCCTCCATCAGCCAG
>NZ_LWEZ01001754.1:0-992 GCF_001634945.1 Alcanivorax sp. HI0044 | reverse complement strand
CATTCGCCAGGCCGGACCACCCTCTGTCCGGTGAGAAAGATATTTCCGTAGAACAGCTAAGCCGGTATCCTCTGGTCGCGCCACAGGTTCTGTCATCAGGGCACCGCCTGCGCAGCATGTTGCGTGCCAGGGAAAATGCCCTGGGCCTGACGCCCGGTGTTATCTGTAGTGACTACGAGGCCACCAGGAAGCTTCTGCTGGAAACNGATGCTTGGGCGATTGCCCCGGAAATTCAGTACCAAACCGAACTTAGCGAGAATGTACTGTTGTCACTGGACATCCCTTCACTGAATTACGCCATTCAACTGGCTGTGGTTGAGCCGAAGGACCAGCCGCGAACGGCCGCATCTGAACGTTTCCTTCGGATCTGCCGTAGTCATTTCTGTCCGCCGGACAATGCGTGATGCACCTTTTTTATTCCAATATACCTATTAAGCATTATATTCCAGGGTCCTCGCTGTCTTAGCATGCCGTCAATACCCTCCCCGCAGTCAGCTGCGGTGGGGAAACCAAAATAAGAAAAGACGGCCGAACAATGAAGATGCGATTTCCTTGCAGAGCCCCCGAAAAGATTGTCCTGTCTGCCGCCCTGGCGACCAGTTTTGCCACAGCGACCGCCATGGCCACAGAGAGGCAAGCGGTTAACAATGATATGGACGTGAAGGTTTCCGGCAGCCTTATCGCTGGCGCAATCTGGACGGCGGAGAATGCCAATCCGGACTATATTTTTCGGCGCAACGCCCAGGTCGTAGGCAAAAGTGACTTGTCCATGTACAACCCGAAGGGCGGGCGCAATGGTGATGATGGCCGACTTAATTACACCGGCAAGGAGCTGGCCTCCACACCCGTGATCCTTAATGCCAAGCTGGAGGCCCGTTTCCGGAACTATAAAGCAGTTGTTGCCGGCAAAGCCTGGTATGACCATCACCAACTTCATCACGATGTCCCTTTTGGCTCTCTCGCTAACGGCTATCAGGCCAATGTCCCTTTGG
>NZ_LWEZ01001753.1:0-866 GCF_001634945.1 Alcanivorax sp. HI0044 | reverse complement strand
CCCAGCAGTTTCAAAACGAGATTGACGAAATACGCCTCGAAATTTCCCGGATGTCGAAATTGGCCAGTGAGATCAATACAGGCCAATGGAGAGGGTCAACAGGCCTATCAATAACCAACATTGTGTATTTGGCCAGTGGCGGGCCGTCAACAGTCGCACAATTTACTCATCACGCCTTATGGCGGGAGAGCGACTCCATTAAGGTCGATTTCGCGTCAACACTCGATGGAATGCAGCTCTATCGACTTTTCAGTGAGCTCCCTCCTGAGCAAACACTGTTTATTTTTGCCTCAAAATCTTTCGCCACAGTGGACACGCATGCCAACTTTCAACTTGCTCGTGACTGGCTGATCGAGCGGCTCGGGCAAGGCTCAGATCTGAGCAAACACTTTATCGGCATATCATCCTCCCCAGACAGCATGACCGAGGCAGGAATTCCGCAAAAAAACCAGTTACGCGTCTGGGACTGGGTCGGAGGAAGGTTTTCCAGCTGCTCTGCGTTTTCATTTCCTGTATTGCTAACAAAAGGGGCCAACTTCTACAGAAAAATGCTGAAAGGGGCCGAGACTGTAGATCATCATTTCAGAACCGCACGGCTAGAAGAAAACATCCCCGTTCTGATGGCACTAGTTGATGTCTGGAACCGCAACTTCCTGAGTATTCAGAACCGAATTCTTCTCCCCTATGACAGCCGCCTGAATCTCCTGCCACGCTTTGCAAGCCAGCTGGAGCTTGAAAGTTGCGGAAAATCCTCATCTGCAGAATCAGAAAAGCTGAGGACCGCCGGCATGGTGCTGGGAGAATCCGGACTGGATGCCCGACATAGTCTGCATGAGTACATCCACAATGGCAGTGACTCCTGCTGC
>NZ_LWEZ01001752.1:0-957 GCF_001634945.1 Alcanivorax sp. HI0044 | reverse complement strand
GGTGGGCGATATCGAAGGGAATGCCCAGCGCGTTATTGCCGCGGCAGACGAAGCTCGCCGATTGCTGGGAGCGGACCTTGTGCTGTTCCCGGAGCTGATGCTCACCGGTTACCCGCCGGAAGACCTGTTGCTGCGGCCCAGCCTGAATAGCCGGGTCGATGCGGCGCTGGCCGACATTGGCGCGGCGATTTCGGTGCCGGTGGTGTTGGGCTATCCGGCGGTACGCAACGGGCACCGCCGTAATGCGGCTGGAGTGGTGTTCCCGGGGGAGTCTGGTCCTCGCCATGAGTATTTCAAGCAGCACTTGCCCAATTACCGGGTATTTGACGAAAAACGCTATTTCCAGCCGGGCACCGATGCCTGCACCTTTGATATCGATGGCTGGACGTTGGGTATCACCATTTGTGAAGACATCTGGCACGATGGCCCGGCGGCCCAGTTACAGCAGGCGGGTACCGACCTGATCCTGAACTTGAATGCCTCCCCTTACCGCACCAACAAGGCCGAGGAGCGTTTTGCCCAGGTACAAGCCCGCAGCCGGGAAACCGGATTGCCGGTGCTGTATTGCAACCTGGTTGGTGGGCAGGATGAGTTGGTGTTTGATGGTGCCTCGTTTGTCTGTGATAGCAAGGGTGCGCGCTGCGTGCAGGCGGCCAGCTTTTCCGAAGCACTGGTGCCCGTGGATGTGCAGTGCCAGAGCGGGCACTGCGAGCCGTGTGGCGAGGCGTTGCCGTTACCCGGGCCGGAGGAGGGCATGTACCAGGCGCTGGTGTTGGCGACCCGCGATTATGTGAACAAAAACGGTTTCAAAGGCGCGTTATTGGGGCTGTCCGGTGGTATTGATTCCGCCCTGACGCTGGCGGTGGCGGTGGATGCCCTGGGCCCGGAACGGGTAGAGGCGGTGATGATGCCGTTCCAGTATACCTCTGCCATGAGCCTGGAAGATGCTGAAAAGCA
>NZ_LWEZ01001751.1:0-857 GCF_001634945.1 Alcanivorax sp. HI0044 | reverse complement strand
AGCTTTATCGAAACCGGACGCAGCCAGCCAAGCCCTGCCATGCTCAAACGTCTGGCACTGGAAATGGAGTTAAGCTGCCGGGACACGAATCGACTACTGCTGGCGGCGGGTTACGCACCTGCCTTCACCGAAACGGACCTGAGCAGTAACAGCATGGCACCGGTGCGCGAAGCGCTGAGCGTCATGCTCACAAACCACAACCCGCTGCCTGCCGTCGTCCTCGATGCCCACTGGAATGTATTAATGGCCAACGAGGCTCAGCAGCGGCTGATGGGCCTGATGATTGAGGAGCGCGGGCTTTTTCCACAGACCGCCAATGTGGTCGAACTGGTGTTCCATCCCCAGGGTTATCGGCCGTTTCTGCGCAACTGGGATGAGGTGGCCGCCTTCCTGCTGCGCCGCCTGCACCGTGACCAGCAAGCTCGCCCTGACCCGGCACTGGCCACATTGCTTGATCGGCTGGCGGAATTGGCCGATCTGGACGCCCTGCTGCATCAACCACCCGGTAATGATCACAGCGCGCCCATGATGGCCCTGGACATTGAGCTGGCCGGCCAGCGGCTACGCAGCTTCTCCACCCTGGCCAGCTTTGGCACCGCGCTGGATGTGGTCATGGAAGAACTGCGCATCGAACATTACTTCCCCGCCGATGAGGCCACCCGCCGCTGGTTCCGAAATCAGATTCAATAGGCCTCACCCATCGAAGGGGGGCGTACAAACCCGTATAATTCGCCCCCCAAGCAATCACCGGCAGCAACAATGACTGACTTTATCCCCGGCCAACGCTGGCTGAGCGAATCCGAAACCGAGCTGGGCCTCGGCATCATCAAGGAATTGGATTACCGACTGGTCACCGT
>NZ_LWEZ01001750.1:0-738 GCF_001634945.1 Alcanivorax sp. HI0044 | reverse complement strand
TGCCCGTTGCGTTCCGTGAAAAATTCCAGATCCCCTGGACCACCAGCGATGAACGCCTTTTCCGTCTGTGGTGTGGCACGTACCGTGCCATGCACGCCCTGACACCGAAAAAGTGGCGACTGATTCCACTGGCCCGCAAGGCCTACTCGGATGCGCAGCGCCACCCTGAAGCCTATAACAGCAATAACTGAAGGTGCTTTTTATGAAGTCGGATACCCGCCCCTGGCTGTCTACCTACGAATCAATGGGCCATGACTGGCACAGCCTGCCAGAGTTGCCCGAGAAGACCCTGTCTGACTATGTGCGGGGGTATGCGGAGCAGTTTCCGGATCGTGAAGCCCTGGTGTTCCTGGGCCAGGCCATGAGCTATCGGCAACTGGATGAGATGGCCGATCGCATGGCGGCGTTGTTTGTCTCGCAAGGCGTCAAGGCCGGCGACGTCCTGGGCCTGCAGATGCCAAACACCCCGCAGTATGTGGTGGCTTTTATTGCGGCGGCGCGTCTGGGCATGGTGAGCACCAGCATTTCGCCTTTAATGACGCCGCCGGAAATTATTCACCAGGCCAGCGATGCCAGAGTGAAAATTCTGATGACACTGATGCCGTTCTGGCAGACCTCCATTCCACCGGTGTTGGGCAAGGTTGAAAGCCTGCAGACCGTGATTGTGTCCGGCCCCATGGACCTGGTCTCCGGTCAGGGGGAAAGCGTGGAGGAATCCCGTGACGGTGTGAATGTGAT
>NZ_LWEZ01001749.1:0-1458 GCF_001634945.1 Alcanivorax sp. HI0044 | reverse complement strand
TGAATGTAATGATGCGCATAGTGGGAAGTGTGGCTTTATTAGGTTGCTCTGTGGTGGTCCATGGCCACGGTAATGTGACTCCACAAGGCGTAGATCTTCGCGGGTTGGAGACTCTTGGTGAGGAGTGGCGCGATACCAACCCTTACCGTGAAGATCATCCGCAGCATGAATTGGCTGTGGATATTGGCAGCTCTGCGTATAACCAGAACTGTGCAGCTTGTCATGGCCTGGAAGCCAAGTCGGGAGGTATAGCGCCTGATCTGCGAGAGCTGGAAAACGGTGATTACGGTGACGAATGGTACAAAGAACGGGTTGTAAATGGAGCTGTGCGCAATGGTCGCGTTCTGATGCCGAAAATGGCCGATTATCTCAGTCAGGAAGCTTTGTGGGCTATCCGAACCTGGCTTGAGACGGTCAGCATGGAAACAATGGGACAGTAAAATGCGATCTGTAATGGTGTTTCCCGGGCTATTGTTCCTTCTACTTATCAGTATAAGTTCAGCGCAAGAGAACAATACTCGTCAAGATAAGGATCCTCTTGATTCATTCATGTGGGAGCTATATCAGGATCGTTATCTGTCCAACGCACCAGTACATTTTGACTCGAGAGTGAAAATAACCGCCCCTGATTTTGCCGAAGACTCAGGGCAGGTTCCGGTAGAAATAGATGCCAGTCATCTTAATGGCAAGTTTGATAAAATGCTGCTTTGGGTTGAGCTCAATCCTATACCTATGGTTTTTGAATACAACCCCGGTACACAAGGGCTGGCAAAAGTAGGGTTGAATATCCGCCTGGAGCAAGGCTCTCCTGTCAGGGTGGCCTTGTTAAGCCAGGGTGTATGGCATGTTGGAAGCACTTTTATTGACGGCGCAGGGGGAGGTTGTTCAACACCAGGTATCGCTAATTCCGGCAAGAATTGGTCCAAAGATTTTGGTCAGGTTAGAGGGCGCAGGTTTCCTGCCAAGCAGGGTAGTCGGCTTCGTTTTTTGATTATTCATCCGATGGAAAGCGGTCTCCTTCCCAGTGAGATCCCTTTCTATATCGAAGAGCTGAAAATCAGCAGTAAAGGGGAAACGGTTGCGGATATGAAATGGCATGCCTCCATTAGTGAAAATCCAGTTTTAACGATTGAAATGAAAGGCGATGAAAGAACCCCATACAAGATGAAGGCTAGAGATAACAATGCTAATGTACTGGAATCACAAATTTGATTATCGAGTCTTGTTATCGTTAGCTACTTTGTTTCTTGCGGCAATTTCGGCCCCAGTGCATGGAGAAGATCTTAATATTCATCAAGTTGTAGAAAATGTATGGATGGTCCAGGGGGTGCCAGAGGAGCTTAGTGAAGAAAATAGGGGTGACATAAGTAACAGCTCATTCATTGCCACGGGGAATGGGGTAGTGGTAATCGATACGGGGGCAACAGCTGCTTACGGTCGGAGGTTCAGAGAGGCTAT
>NZ_LWEZ01001748.1:0-837 GCF_001634945.1 Alcanivorax sp. HI0044 | reverse complement strand
TATCACAGGCCGCGTTGTCGCGGCGGGCACCGATATGGGTAATTTCAATCGGACAGCCCACGCGGCGAGCAATATCCCGCGCGTTACGCTTCAGTACATTCACGGTGCCAGAACCCACCGTGCCCAGACCAGCAATACCCACCTTCACCGACTTCACGTGATTTCCTCTCTTTATGCAGGGGCGCACAAGGCGCAGCCTGTTAGCCCAGCAGCCCATCCTGACGGAACATCTTCTTGATGCCGCGCATGGCCTGCCGGGTACGTTGTTCGTTCTCGATCAGCGCAAAACGCACATGATCGTCACCATAGTCGCCAAAACCAATGCCCGGCGACACTGCTACACCCGCTTCGGTGAGCAGCTTCTTGGAAAACTCCAGCGAGCCCATGGCTCGATAGGGTTCGGGGATTTCAGCCCAGACGAACATGGTGGCACGGGGTTTTTCCACCGGCCAGCCAATGTCGCCCAGCCCTTCCACCAGCACATCCCGGCGCTGGCGATACATTTCGCAGATTTCGGCAACGCAACTCTGGTCCCCTTCCAGCGCGGCAATGGCCGCCACCTGAATCGGGGTAAAGGTGCCGTAATCCATATACGACTTGATCCGTGCCAAGGCGTGGATCAGCTCTTTATTGCCGCAGCAGAAGCCCACCCGCCACCCAGGCATGTTGTAGCTCTTTGACAGGGAAAAGAACTCCACCGCCACATCCTTGGCGCCTTCCACCTGCAGAATGGAGGGGGCCTTGTAGCCATCGAACACGATGTCTGCGTAGGCGATATCGTGCACCACCCAGATCTGGTGCTCTCGGGCAATGGCCACCACTTTCTCGAAGAAATCC
>NZ_LWEZ01001747.1:0-13630 GCF_001634945.1 Alcanivorax sp. HI0044 | reverse complement strand
TGTCACCACGACAACCGACAAGCTGACCTCCGGATTGACCAAGACGCTTGGTTTCTTGGGCGCTATGGGAGGAACCTCCAATTCAACGGCCAGGGATATTACCCGCTACCAGGTTAATCTGATTCCTGCTTCCTATGACGCAGAAACACAGAGTTTGGCGCAAGGGCTGGTCGGCATGGTTGCCGTGAAAGCGGCAGCCTCTCGCTGATCTTGGGGGGAAGAAATAACGGGCCGCATTACGGCCCGTTATTTTGCGACGGTCGTATTATGCCATGGTGCTGGAAAGCGGAACCTCCAGCGTCACTTGCCAGCGATCATCGGACTTGCTGTATTGGCACCACCCGCCCAGCTTGCGTGCCCGGCCATCCATGATATCCAGGCCCCGGACGGTCCCCTCGGGGGGCTCAGCGAGCAGTCCGTCATTCTCAACCACCAGCGTCAGGGTAGAGCCTGGGCTATCCACGGTGACAGACAGAACGGTGGTTGAGGCATGCTTGAGTGCATTTGTCACTGCTTCGCGCAGAATGCGTGTCAGCTCACTGAACTCGCTGGCACCAAGGACAGTGGCGTTGGGTCGGGCCTGCCATACCAGTTGGGCACCGTGGTCTTCACAGCGCTGCTGGGTTTCTTCATGCCATTGAAGTATGGCCGCTTCCAGGGAGAGTGATTCGCCCTCCATGTCTTTAAGAAGATCACGCAAGTCATGAATAGCTTCGCGCACCAGCGGCTTGGTAGTGTCGGAGGAGCGATGCAACAACTGCAACAGCTTTGCGCCCAGATCATCATGCATATCCCGGCGTATCCGCAGTCGTTCCTCTTTGGCTCCTTTGGCATGGGCAATCCTGGCTTGGGTGACCAGCTGATGCAGAGACAATACAAGGCCGGCAATATGGATGTCCTGTCGATTGAAGATGCGGCCACCCTGTTGGGCGTGCTGCAGCTTCCAGGTGCGTTGCTCCAGGGGAGCTGGAACGATCAGGGTTTGCCCTTTGTCAGGGATGCTGATGTGTGCATTGACTGTAGCAAGCGCTTCTATGGAAAGGGGTTGGAATACCGCTCTCAGTGCTTGCTCCATGCCGGATTCGGTTTGGGTTTCCTGTTGGGCGAGCATGGCGGGCAGCGCCTGGGCCAGCCATTCATCCAGCTCCTGGCGCTGGCGGAGAAACATTCTTCTCCACAGATACTGGCGTAGAGGAAAGTAAAGCCAGCCAATAAAGGCTACGGACAGGGTCAGGGTGAGCGGCCCGGACAGGCTGAGCATCATGGCCAGCAACAGATCCGTGAGCATGATAAAGAGGCCGCCCAGCAACCAGGACCATAACGAAAACCACCACGGTTCGAGTGCGAAAAGCCGATGCCTTACCACGCCCAGTGCCATGCCCAGATACATCAGCAGGAAGGTCGTGAAAAGCAGCCCCTGTGACGCTGGTTGCGCGATCTGAAGCATCGCAGGAAGGATCATGCCGCCGGCAAAAAAAGCGGTACCCGCAACAATGGAAATGACGACCCAACGTAATGCGGAGCGGTCACCCGGTTGCTGTCTTGTCTGCCGCCACTGCCAGATTGACCCCAGCAGTCCTGCCAGAAAGATTGCCATTACCCAGGAATGGAAACCGTCAACAGGGCTGGCCACCTGTTGAGTTTGATCGATGACAATGGCTACGCAAAATGCCAGATAAAACCCTGTGGTGAGCCAACGTGAAGGGAACTGGCGCGGGTAGTTCCACAAGAAGGCGGCGAGAGAGGCAGAAAACAACAAGGCGCCTAGATGGTTAAGCCCTGAAAGCCAGGCGAACAACGTGCCGGAGATGAAGAAATCGCGAGTGCTGTAAATGGCGGCAGCCGAGGAAAAAAGCACATAACTCAGGCCTGTTACCGCAAATGAGGTAATGGCCACCTCGTGTTTTGCTGGTACCCAGACAAGAATGCAAATCACCATGCCAGCCAATCCGCAGACCAGCTGTAACCAGAAAAGGCCGGGGAGTTGGGTCAGGTGCCGTTGCTGTAACTGTACGGGATAAGTGTTGCCCGCATCATCCACCAGCATCAGCTGGCCATCGGAAAGCCATTGGGATAGCTCGCGGTGAGTTTCGAAAAACACATTGAGCTCGGTGTAGTGAGGCAGAACATCAGGCTCTTCCAGTAGCAGGAAGGGGGCGGCAGGACGTGAGGATCGGCCATTGCTGAACGCCGTGAGAAGAATCTCGCCCGTGCCAGGAATATCCGCGACAAGCTGCTCGGCCTTCTGTTGGAAGGTGATGTCACTAGTGGGCAGGGTGAGTGCCGTTGCGATAGCCATCAGGCCATACAGTGCCACCAGAAAAAGCCCGGTAATAATTCGTGTTTTCAGCGAAAGCATGCATGTTCCCTATGTGCAATGACATTACCTCACCCCCGTTTTTCGGGGGTTGATCCATGGGGTTGCCACCGATTACTACTACGGTGATTAGAACAATCTGTTTTTGGACGATTGAAGAATATATTATTTGCGTGATTCGGTTCACATTTTTATTTTCGCGGATTTGGAGTGCAAGCATGGATGCAATCAGGCAGGTATTGATTGTGGAAGATCTGCCTGATGTGGCTCAGTGGCTGCACGGACAGGTGGCCAGCCTGCTGTCGCCGACACAGATAGACCAGGCGGGAACGCTGGCGCAAGCCCGGGATAAAATCGATGCGCACGCCTATGATCTGGCGTTGATTGATCTGGGCTTGCCCGATGGGAATGGTGTTGGACTGATTCGACCCTTCAAGGAAGCCAATCGCCAGGCGATGTGTGTGGTCACCACCATCTTTGATGATGCCGAGCATCTTTTTGGTTCCTTGCGGTCCGGGGCGGATGGATACTTGTTGAAAGATGATACCGAGGCCGAATTCAGTAATCAGTTGTCCGGCATCCTTGCTGGTCGCCCTCCGTTGTCAGCCTCCATTGCCCGGTGCGTACTTGAGCAGTTTCATCCCGTCTTTGGCGAAAAGGAAGCGACCCTGACCGGGAGAGAAAAGGACATGCTGACCTTGATCGCTAAGGGATTGAGCGTGAAGCATGCAGCTCAGAAACTGGGTATTTCCCATTATACGGCGGCCGGTTACATGAAAGACGTCTATGCCAAGCTGCAGGTCAATACCCGTGCGGAAGCGACCCTGAAAGCGATCCATATGGGGCTGGTAAATCCCTCCTGAACGAGCCCCCCGTGCTTACCGGTTTCCTCCCCCCTGTTTAGGGGGTGCTGAAATTTCCCCACCACTCCTATGCTGCCAGTATCCATTTTAATCAGGCAGCGTGGGGATCGGGTATGCAGCCAACAATAGGGAAGTTCGTGTTTCGTGCCGGACTGCTGGGGGTCATCCTGGCCGTGGCAGGTTGTGGCGGCGACAGCAGTCGCGATAGTTCGAGCGGTAATGGCGGAGGCGGCGGGCCGTCTGCGCCTGCCGCGTCAAGCCTTTCTGGTACTGCAGCCGTCGGTGCCGCCATCCAGACCGGCACCGTTACCGCAGAATGTGCCGATGGCAGTGGCTTCACGTCCACCGTTACCACCAATGCCGATGGGGTCTGGAGTGGCGACATCACCAGCACTGCCTTGCCGTGTGTGTTGACGGTAACCGGCGGCACGCCCTCGGTAACCTTGCGCAGCTATGCCAGCCAGGCAGGAACGATCAATATCACCCCGATCACCGACATGGTGCTGGCCCTCGCTACCGGCCTTGCCGACGGCAGCTGGAGTGCGACCCCGGCCAACTGGCCCGATGCCAGCACCATTGCCAGCAAGAAAACCGAGCTGCTTACGGCCATGACCAATGCCGGTTTTACCCTGCCCGGCGGCGACCCGTTCAGCACCGCGCTGGCGGTTGGCGATGCCTGGGACCAGGTGCTGGATGCGATCCAGGAAGCCATTGATGACGACCCCTCTATCGCTGATTACAACGCACTGCTGAATCTGGTGAAAGACGGCAACCTGGGCCAGTTCCCGGACGCGCCGGAAGACGAAGAACCGGTCGACCCGGAATTGCCTGCGAACCTGGATGTGCTGACTGACTTTGCTGGTACTTACACGGTAATAGGAAATGCTACTGGAGATCCCGGATACTGTGCGAGTTGTGGGACGGCCAACCGCGACCATGTGCGTGGCAGCGTCATTATTTCTGCACAGGGTGATATTGATTTCGATACGGGAATCAGTTTTGTCGCTACGGATATTGTTGCGATTTACGATCGAAAAAATGTAGCCGCAGATCGACGGGTCGCTGTGAACTATGGACTGTCCGATAGTGATGAGCGTGTGCGGGTATACCTCAATGCGGATGGGGACGTTATGGAAATCATCCATGATGATGGCCAGGGTACCACCACCCGTGCCTTGATTCAGGAAGACAGTTCGGACCCTGAACCCGAACCCGGTGCAGAGCTATTGGGTATGCGCAATGGGGTAGCGGTAGTGTACGGCGGCAATGTTTGGGCTCTGGAACAGCCGTTTATCGAGTCCTTCATGGCCACTACGGCTAAGCGGCAGATTCGGGCTAATAATTTTGGCAACGACTACAACATTATCGACACAACGCCGTTCAATGGAGATGAACTGGCCTGGGTGCAGGTAAATGTCGCCCATGGCGCGCTGGGTACGCAGTTGTGTGGAGCCAGCACAGGGGTATCAATGCTGACCGTCGACAATAGCGTCAGCCCACCCGTGCAGAAAACCTGGACGGCCACGGCCTGTGAACTGGATGTGGACTATCACTTCAGTAATGGGGCCACCGATGGCCGCATCATCAGTGCCACGCTGGGTAACGACAAGGATGCAGAACAGGTTACTCTGAGCGACGGTCAGTTCCGTATCTTTATTCATACCGGCATTGACGGTGAAGCACCGGCCCTGGCGGACGAGATTCGTTGGGACATGACGATCGATAGTGGTACCCGTGAGATGCGCTCCGGACATTTCCTGGGTGGCCGGCCCCTGCTGGATGGCTCACATCCGGATCATGCGCTGAAATTCGAACTGCAGGCCGGCAGCAACAACAACCCCGCGGCAGGCGAATACAGCTGCGACGATGGTGACACCGAAGTGACCCTGAAGATGGGCTGGATCACCGTTAGCGATCCGCTGTTCAAGTTTCAGAGTGCCAACGGGGGTAATTGCACCGTTACCATCGAGCAAAATGCCGGGCGCAAGTATATCGGTTCGTACACCGCCACCCTGATGGGGCCTAGCAACGGAGGCGGTGCTGCCTTTGGCTCAGGGTTGGGGACAGGCGATATTGAATTGCCCGCTGCCGAGCGAACCCTGGTCGTGCATGGCAAGTTCCGTAACTTCACCACGCAGACCTTCCATGCTGACAACGGCGGTGATGAAGGCGCCCTGGGTGAGGAAACCCAGGGGATTTCCATGACCATTGATGATGGCAACACGCATTTCACGCAGGGGGAGCGCTTTCAGCTGGCCTCGGAGTATGCCTCCAACGGCAGTATCGGTTACTTCTCCAAGGTGTTTAGTGATCTGGAATCGCCCAATAACCTGATGCGGATGGTGTGGTCCAATATTCCCATGCAGGTGGGCAGCTTTACCTGCAACACTGATGTGGGTGGCTTGAAGCCGACCATGTCACTGTCAACGCCGGCCAACATTCCCTACAGCGCGACCTACACCCAGTCAGGCACCCAAAACCTGTCTGAAGGCGCCTCCTGTACCATCAATGTGACCAGCGTAAGTGATGGCGTGGTAGAAGGGACGTATATCGCAACCCTGGTGGCGAGGAATATGGGGCCGGTCCTGCCCAACAATGATGACGCCATTTCCTTGTCTGGCGAGTTCCGTTATCCCTACACACCCTGATAACGGGATAGACAAGCAATAAGACGCCATACAATGAAACGCCGGGCAGTGAGGTTGCCCGGCGTTTTTGATGGTGGGGGTTGGCTTTTTTGTGGTTCATTGCGGGTTTCCGGGAAAAGCTCAATTTAATCCCCTCCCGTGCTGTAAGAGCGTCGGTTATTCGCTTCGCTCTTCGGGCCGTCCTGCGGGCGTTTCTTCGTTACGCTCGGTGGCGGCGTGATCCCAGACCAGGAATAAAAGCATTTTCACTACAGAGGGCACAGGGTTCACAGAGGAAGGTGGTTTTCCTCTGTGAACCCTGTACCCCCAGCGGTAAATCAGTCTTAAACGACGTGGGTTATCGCGCCGCCAGCGACGCTCCTACGGAAGAGGGCTTTTCTGTAGACGATTCCCGCTCATCCACGATGAACCTTTTGCTGGGCGATTGATTACCACAGACAGGGCGTCTTGCCCTGTTTTTCCTGGGATTCCATCCAGCTGAGGATGCGCCCGCCCAGTGGGCGCTGGGTGGCCTCCTGTGCCAGCGCCACGGCGGCGCGTAGTTTTTCCACATCAATACCGGTCTTCAGGCCGGCACTTTCCAGCAGGTAGACCATATCTTCAGTGGCCATGTTGCCGGTGGCGCCGGGGGCAAACGGGCAGCCGCCCAGACCGCCCACCGAGGCATCGAAACGGCGCACCCCCAGATCCGCAGCGGCCCAGGCCATGGCGGCGGCCAGCCCGCGGGTGTCGTGCAGGTGCACGTAGAATTTCTCCGCCCCGAATTCGCGGATCAGCGGCGCCATGATGTCCTTCATCTGCTGCGGATTGCCGGCGCCAATGGTGTCGGCAATGGCTACCTCGTCGGAGCCTGCAGCAAACATGCGCTCGCTGAGTTGCTGGGGCAATGTCACTGGCACCGGGCCGTCGTAGGGGCAGGCAAAGGCCCCGGAGATATAGGTGCGGGTGGCAATGCCGTCCGCTTTGGCCGCCGCAATGATGGCTTCACAGCTTTGCGCGGCTTGCTCCAGGCTCATGCGCAGGTTGCGCTCGTTGAAGGAATCGGTGGTGGACAGCACCAGCGCCACCGTGGGGTAGCCCGCATGCCGCGCCAGCTGGTAGCCCTTCAGATTGGGGACCAGGGCCGTGTAGTGCAGAGGGATGTGCAGCGCGTCACCTTGCGGCAGCAGCGGCGTCAGGGCGGCGGCATCGGCCATCTGCGGTATCGCCTTGGGGCTCACAAAGCTCACTGGTTCCAGGTAGCGCATGCCCGCATCGACCAGTAACTGGGCCAGTTTTGCCTTGGTGGCCGTGTCCACGGTTACCGATTGATTCTGAAGGCCGTCGCGCAGCCCCACTTCGTTGATGATTGCCTGATCTGCCATGGTGCTTGCCGTCGTGCCGAAAGGGGCCCGCAAGTGTGCCATCGCCGCTGGCGTTGTGCACCCTGGCCGGACAGACGGTGGGTTTGCAGGTGGCCAGAACTGACAGGTTCTTGGTGGCGGCGTCTGCGGCAATCTTGGGCAAAGAGCCTCATTGCTGCCACAGCGCCAACACCAATAACCAAAGGCAATAACAGGAGCCAACCATGAGCAGCCTGCCCCCCTGCGCCATGCTCAAGCACGTGCATCACAGCGCCTACCGCTGCCGCGATGCGGAGCAGACCCGCTGGTTTTACGAAGAGGTGCTGGGCCTGCCCCTCACCCTGGCCATGGTGTTCGATGAAGAGCCAGGCACCGGCCGCAAGATCGACTACATGCATCTGTTCTTCAAGATGGGCGATGACAATTTCATTGCCTTCTTCGACGCCCCGGAGGGGGCCGATGAAAAAATGTTCCGCCCGCGCAGTGCCTTCGATCTGCACCTGGCCTTTGAAGTGGACACCCTGGACGAGCTGAAGGATTGGCGCCGCCGGATTAACAAGGCCGGCCGCCCCTGCTTTGGGCCCATCGACCACGACTTCATTCACTCCATCTATTTCTTCGACCCCAACGGTATTTCGCTGGAAATCACCATCAAGGATGCCCGCTATGAGGCCGTGGTGGCGGAAGATGCCGCCAACGCCCATGGGGTGCTGAAGGCGTGGACCGAAAAGACCCGCGCGCTGAAGGAAGACAATTTTGGTGCCGCGGCCCTGGATATGCGTGGCCTGGACATGAGTAAGACTGACTTCTCGAAAGTGAAGGGCGCCATGGAGCAGCAGCAGGGCAAACAACAAGAAAAGCAGGACACGCAGAACACGCAGAAGGACGCCCCGCAATGAGCAAGCATTACGACCGCATCCCGTATCTGGTGACCTTCATGGAGCAATCCAGCTTCAAGGACACCTACGCCGGCCCCATGGACCTGGTGGCCCTGGAATCCCACCTGCTTACCCCGAAAAGCGGCCCGGGCAAGACCGTGGTGATCTTTATGCACCCGGTGGGCGGCGGAGCTTATCTGCCCATGGTGTCGGCGCTGGCGAAAGCGGGGCTCTCGGTTATCTATTGCAACAGCCGTTACCGCGGGGCCGACAGTGCGCTGCTGATGGAGAAGGTGGTAGCGGATCTGGGCGCCTGCGTGCGCGATGCCAAAGAACGGCTGGGTTTTGAAAAAGTGGTGCTGGCGGGCTGGTCCGGTGGTGGCTCCCTGAGCCTGCTGTATCAGGCTGAAGCGGAAGACCCGCAGATTACCCACACGCCAGCGGGAGACCCTTACGATCTCACCGCGCAAAACCTGATTCCAGCGGACGGCATCATGCTGCTGGCGGCCCACGTGTCCCGTGCCATCACCATGACTGAATGGCTGGACCCGTCTGTGAAAGACGAGAACAACCCGGAGGATCGGGAGTTGGATATCTACCATCCGGATTGCCCCAATCAGCCGCCCTACAGTGCTGAGTTCGTGGCCCGTTTCCGCCAGGCACAGATCGACCGCAACCGCCGCATCACCGGTTGGGCAAAGAGCAAGCTGGACGATTTTCGCAGCAAGGGCCTGCACACCGAGGAGTATGGTTTTATCGTGCACCGCACCATGTGTGACGTGCGCTGGCTGGACCCGGAACAGGACAGCAATGAGCGTGTCCCCGGCACCTGTTACCTGGGCGACCCGGAAACCGTCAACAATGGCCCGGCCTGCGCCGGGCGCATCAAGGTGCCGGCGCTGGTGATCGGCAACACCGCCGACAACGCCTGTACCCCCAGCCATACCCAACGGCTCTTTGATGGCTTCCAATCAGGGCAGGCCACCCTGCGCGAAGTGGCCGGTGCCAATCACTATTACTTTGGCCAGAACGACAAATTGGCTGAAGCGGTGGCGCACTGCACCGCCTGGCTGAACGAGCAGGGACTGGGCTAGCGGGGTTGAGGTTTTATTCAGGCGGGCAGCCATGTGGGCCCCGTTGACGGGATGGTTGGCGGTCAATTGTGAATTCTCTTCACGTCTTGTCCGACAGTCATACCAGCCGCGCTTCATCCTCCCCGGCGCTGGCCTAGCGTCGGTAAAAACAACAACGGAGTCATTACGGGATGGGACTGATCATTTTTCTGCTGGCACTGTTGGTGCTCACCACGGTGTCCATCACCTTGGTGTTTTATCTGTGCTGGTACTACGACCGCCGCAGTTTTCCGGAACAGGCCGAGCTGCCCGGTGAGCAGCCGCTACGGCTACTCCCCACGGTGATTGGCATGGCCAAGGAAGCCGCGGCCCTGACGATTCTGGTGTTCAGTTACCCGTTGCGGTTGATCCACGATACCTCGCCGGCACGCAGCCGCCATCATGGCGAGGCACCGGTGATTCTGGTCCATGGCTATGGCGGCAACAGCGCCAACTTTTTGTTCATGCAGTGGCGCCTGAAGTGGCGGGGCTGGTCCAACGTCTATTCCGTGAGTTACACCCCGCCACACATCAATGCCCGCAAACTGTCGCAGCAGGTGGTGGATCATGTTGAGCGTATCCTGGCCGTCACGGGTGCCGAAAAGGCGCACCTGATTTGCCATTCCATGGGCGGGCCGCTAACCCGGTACGCACTCAAAAACCTGGGCCTGGCCGGCAAGGTGGACCGGGTGATCACCCTGGGCAGCCCGCACTACGGGTCGCGGATTGCCGGGCTGTTCCCGCCATTGGGCGCTGCCGCCCAGCTGCGTTACCAGAGCCCGTTCATTCGGGAGCTGGCCACCGAGCAGCCCTGCCCGGGTAATGCCCGTTACTTCTCCATCTTTTCCAATATGGATAATTTTGTGCTGCCGGTCTCCACGGCGGTACTGCACGGCGCAGAAGAAAATATCCACGTCCCGTATCTGGGCCATTGTGCCTTGCTGTACAGCACGCGGGTGATGGACCAGGTGGAACGTTGCCTTCTGGCCCCGGTGAAGGACAGCTGATCAGACATTGATCTGCAACATGGTTGCCTTTCCTCTCTTGCCGGATCATGGTGAAAGTGAAAACGCGAGAGAGGGAGTTCGACCATGAGTGAATACGGCGCAACAGTGGCCTGGCACCTGCAGCGGGGCACCGAATTCGATTATGAACACTTCAACCGGGACCACGAATGGACCTTCGCCGGCGGCGAAGTCGTACAGGCCTCCGGCTCCCCGGAGTTTTACGGCTGCGCCAACCGGGTGAACCCGGACGAAGCCGTGATTGCCGCCACGGCCAGCTGTCATATGCTGACCTTCCTGTCCATCGCTGCCAAGCGTGGCCTCAACGTCCTCAGCTATATTGACCAGCCGGTAGGCACGGTAGAAAAGAACCCGGAAGGCCGCATGACGATCACCCGGATCGTGCTGCGTCCCCGAGTCGTCTTCGATGGCGAAGAGCCGGATGGCGCAGCCCTGGAAAAGCTCCACGACAGCGCCCACCGCAACTGCTTCGTGGCCAACTCTTTGAAGGCGGACGTGCGTATAGAGTCAGCCTAGCCGATCGGGTTTCCCCCAGGCCTGACGGATTCTGCAGGAGCGCCCTTTCAGGGCGCGAACCCCCGCACGCTAATCGCAAACCCCCAAACTCCAGACTTGCCGGCGCACGCCAAAGGCTGCGATTCGCCTCACCCGTCGGGACCGGACAGTCACCCGGCATTGATGTGGCCGTCACGCCTTAGCGCTAGAATGTGGGCCATTGTTAATCGGCACACCCAGGGTGGGCCGCCGCCGTTGACCAACAGGACTAGCCAGCATGCTTGATCAGAACGAAATCGAACTGTTTCGCGATAACGTCAAAAAATTCCTCGAAAACGAAGTCGCCCCGCACTACGACCAGTGGGAAAAAGCCGAAATGTTCCCCCGCGAGCTGTGGAACAAGATGGGCGAAAATGGCCTGTTGTGTGTGGACGTGCCGGAAGAATACGGCGGCTTCGGCGCCAACTTCCGCCTGTCCGCAGTGATTGTGGAAGAAGCCTCCCGTGCCGGTTTTGGTGCCCTGGCGTCCAACATTTCCGTGCATTCCGACATCGTTGCTCCCTACATCCTGCACCTGGGTAGCGAAGAGCAGAAACAAGCCTGGTTGCCGAAAATGGTCACCGGTGAAGCCGTGGGCGCCATCGGCATGACCGAACCTGGTGCCGGCTCCGACCTGCAGGGCATGAAAACCCGTGCCGACAAGGACGGCGATGGCTACAGCATCAGCGGCCAGAAAACCTTCATCACCAACGGCCAGCACTGCGACGTGATCGTGCTCGCCACCAAGACCGACCCGAATGCCGGTTCCAAAGGCATGACCCTGTTCACCGTGGACTGCGCACTGGACGGTTTTGCGCGCGGCCGCAACCTGGAAAAAATGGGCCACCACGCGGCGGATACCTCCGAGCTGTTCTTCGAAAACGTGAAAGTGGGCGCCGACCAGATTCTTGGTGGTGAAGGCAAAGGCTTCGCCAACCTGATGAACGAACTGCCCCGCGAACGCCTGATCCTGGCCCTGGGCGCCATCGCCGCCTGTGAAGGCATGATCGAGCGCACCATCGAATACACCAAAGAGCGCATGGCATTTGGCAAGCCGATCTCCAGCCTGCAAAACACCCGCTTCGTGCTGGCGGACCTGCACGCCCAGGTCGTCGTCAACCGCGCCTACGGTGAGCAGTGCATCGACCAGTACGATCGCAACGAACTCACCGCCACCAACGCCTCCATCGCCAAGCTCACCACCACCGAGCTGCAAGGCGTGGTTGCTGACAAATGTCTGCAACTGTTCGGTGGCTACGGCTACATGCAGGAATACCCCATCTCCCGCGACTACGTGGATGCACGCATCCAGCGCATCTACGGCGGCACCAGCGAAATCATGAAGGAAATCATCTCCCGGGACATTATCGGGCGGTAAGTTGCTTCATTTTTCCGAATAAAAAACGCGGCCGATGGCCGCGTTTTTTTTATGCCTCCTCTTTCTGTAGGAGCACCACTTGAGGTGCGAACCTTGGTGCAGCCAAATCCTGACTAGCCCATGCTCAACAGAACTGGCATGAAGTTGTAGGATATGGCTTACATAAAAAGCTAAACGGTTGATATAAAGTGGGTTTCACTAGGGGAGAGGGTCAAGGAAGCGCAGGAAATAACCCGCTACTTCGACTTTTGTCAGATGAGATCAATTCTCGGCGGTGCTCCAGATCATTGTAGCCACTGAATTATTTGGCTCATTGGCTGTTGCCTCGCTAAGAATTATGTCGAAAAAAGATATGTCGAACCGTTCGACTGAATACGCTGTTATGCATCCTAGGAGATCAAGTGAAGGCTAAATTTTTGACTGCCTTTTGTGTTCTTCCACTGTTATCTAATGCAGGTGTAATTACCTGTGGCGATGCAATGAGCGTAGGCAGTGAAGCAAGAGCTTCTCTTCACGAAGCAGCTCAATCTAGAGCCCAGAGCGCGGCGCAAGAATTCATGGAGAAAACGATAGTTCATCCATATGGAGCCAGAGATTCTATGATTGGTGGAACTCCTGAAAAGATGGCAGGAACCATAGAGGTTTATTGGTGCCAGTCGGCTGAACAACCATTGCACTCTGCGTACTACAATTTTTATATGTCCAATAAGGGTGTATTTGAGTAAATGCATAACAAGGCCAAGCACCGCGACGTATTTTTCGTTACGCCTGCGGCTTCACAAAAAATACGCGCGTGTTGGCGGCGCTATGCGTCTAGGAAGTGTGAGAAATCATGAGGTTATTGATTATATCTGTATTTATATTTTTTTTATTGTCTTGCTCTAAGAAAGAGCCAGCGATAGCTGATATCTATGAAGTCGATTATTTTATTTGGAAAAATGTTACGACTCTGGAGCGTATGGAAAACGAGAAAATTATAGTTATCGATCTAGAGCTTGCTGAATTGTACAACTACCATTACCCACCTAGTGTAATGGTGACTAATGAAGCGATTGATCCCTATTCGCTGCAAGAAACTGATGATACTTGGCACCACCTTATGGTAGGGAGGGCTAATAACAAGGCCGATTTGTTTATGACTGCAGATTGGAAAATGGAAATTGATGCTGAGGATGAAAATGCGGCGTCAAAACATCTAAGGGTGGTTAGGGTTGTACCTAAGAGTGTAACAGAAGGGTTTGTTAATATTTCTGGGTATCAGTCAATAAAGTTTGAGATAGAATAATGGGTGGCTTAATCTCTAGACGCTAAACCGAATTTGCGACTTTGGGGGCTTGGTTCAATACGGGGAGAGGGTGTTCAAAACTCTGTGTCACAGCCAGCAGCCTCACAGGCTGATGTATTTGTCCAGGCGCTCGGGGAAGTGGATGGCCATCTGTGACAGCGTCAGATTCCAGTTCTGCACCGGGTGGGTCCAGCGCTCGGATGCCTTGAGTATACCGGCATAGAGCAGCTTCAGTAAGGCGTTCTCA
>NZ_LWEZ01001746.1:0-734 GCF_001634945.1 Alcanivorax sp. HI0044 | reverse complement strand
TATCTTCTACGCTCCCTTCGATGGAGCGATCCGGTGAGCGCACCCAATCTCCGACCCGAAACGGCTTGTCCAAATAAACCATCATGCCGCCGAAGAAGTTGGCCAACAGATCTTTGGCGGCAAACGCCACCGCCATGCCGCCAATACCACCAAAGGCCAACACACCGGATATGCTGTAACCCATCGTCTGCAAAATAATCAACAGAGACGTAATAACGACGGATACCCGTAGCAACTTTGCAATTGCCGCTGCAGTGGACTGATCCATGGGTTTACGCATACGGCCCGGATCAATCAGGTTCTTTTCCGTATAGGAAATAAACCGGCTCAGAAACATGGCAATGATGATAATAAAAGCGATACGGCGTGCCTGAGGCACAAACTCAAACAGGGCGTTTTCCTCTGCGGACACCGCCTGCAGCAGCTCCATGGACACCGACAAGCCGATCACCCAGAACACCAGACGAACCGGGATACGTGCGGCTTCCAGCAAGGCGTCATCCCACAGGGTCTCGGTCTTGCCAATCAACCGTTCGGCCACATCGATACTGCGCATCAGAATAAAGTTGATGGATACCGTGCACAGCACGATGATAAACAGCTGAGTCAGCCAGATATCCATTGGCGTCTCGACTGTTGGCCACTGCAGCAGTTGATTCCAGTCCCAGTTCATTAATGTCTTCCTTTGCTTTTACTGTTCAGTTAGAGCCTGTTTCTTTCGTTAGTTTTCACGC
>NZ_LWEZ01001745.1:0-1098 GCF_001634945.1 Alcanivorax sp. HI0044 | reverse complement strand
TGTAGAACATCGTTAGCGTTTCAACTTTGAACTTTCAACTCTCCCTCGCCCAACTATTTAAATAATGTTCCAGCAACGAATCCAGCATGGCCTGCTCATCCACATCGCCGGCCACTTCCAGTTTGTTTTCTGCCGCCAATACCGCAATGCCATGGACACTGCTCCACAGGGTACGGGCTGCCAGATGGATCGCAGCGGCAGACTGTCCATCTGCCAACCGGGCCATTTGCTGTTCCACCCGCTCAAACAACTGCGCCGTGCGTTGCTGGTACCAGGCGGGCACCGGCGCCGCATTCTGCATGCGATGCATAAACACCATCTGCCACAGTGCGGTTTGCGTGCGTGCCAATGACAGGTAGGCGCTGGCCATCTGATGCAGCGCCCGGGGCGGGGGCAGGTTGGATGACGCCTGCATGTCGCCCAACAGGGTATCCAGGGTCGCCGCGTTGGCATGCAGAATAAGGTCATCGAGATTGGCGAAAACGTGATAGAGCATACCGGGCGTATAACGGATTTTTTCCGCCACCTTGCGCACACTCAGTTTTCCCAACCCCTGTTCCGCCACCAGCTCGCGCACAGCGTCGATGGCCAGGGCCTGTAATTCTTCGCGGCTGTGTTGGTTTCGGCGTGCCATGGGTATGCCCTGCAATAGTTACCTGTTGTTCTGGAGCCAGTTACGTAAAAGGTAACGAGCCTGTTTTCCGGTTTGAGCGTGATCCCGTTGCGTCAGCGCAGCGGACAGTTAACCACAACATCTAAACGCCGTTCAATAGTGAGACTGTTGCCAGCCATGACAGTCTGCGTTCAGGAGGAGGCCGACAGCGGCGGGGCACCCGGACGACGGCCAATGGGACGGGCGGGGTTGCCGGCAACGATGGTCCAGGGCGGCACGTCACGGGTGACCACCGCGCCCATGCCCACTACGGCATGATCCCCCAGGGTGACGCCATCCACGATACCCGCACGGGCACCGATCCAGACGTCACAGCCAATACGGATCCCCCGGGAAGTCACAGGCTGCTCGCGCACCAGCCGGTCCGCATCCATGCCATGATTGAAAGCAAAGAGGGTGCAATATGCGGCAATGCGTGTGTCATC
>NZ_LWEZ01001744.1:0-513 GCF_001634945.1 Alcanivorax sp. HI0044 | reverse complement strand
TTCAAGGCACTGAAGCAGCGGAGAGACCGAACAGCGACCAGGGAAAGTGGTTGACCTACAGTGTGAATGCAATCAAGAGCAGGGCAGAGTGTGACAGTGAGCTACGGGCAACTCTGCCCATTGCGTTGTGTACTCCGGTGATCTGAACTGTTGCCTCATGTACCACGGGGCTGAGGTCCCTTGGGAGGCCATGAACACGCTGCCTTTCCCTTGGGCACGGTTGATACTGTCGATGACGGTCATGAGCTGGTCAGCTCTCTCTGTCTGGCCTGGGTGTAGCATGTCGAACTGATGGTGCTTGCGGTCGCAGATGTTCACGAGACCAACACCCGCTTTCAGGAAGGCATGGCCAGGTTGGTACAGGCGAGCGGCTGTCGCCCTGGCCAATTTCACGATCTCTCGTGTGTCGTCGGTGGGGTAGGGAAGCTGGACCAAGTCGCTGGCGGAGTGGAAGTTCGGCTCAAATGGCGAGGTGTGCATGAACACATGCATGCTCAACGCCAGGTGGTGCTG
>NZ_LWEZ01001743.1:0-990 GCF_001634945.1 Alcanivorax sp. HI0044 | reverse complement strand
GAAATTCAGCTGGAAATCGAAAACGGCGAGTTCGAGTGGTCCGTGGCCCTGGAAGATGTGCACATGAACATCGAAGCGCGGCTCACCGACAAGATCGGCATCACCGGCAAAAAGCTGCACACCGGTCGCAGCCGTAACGACCAGGTAGCCACCGACATCCGCCTGTGGCTGCGCGACGAACTGCTGATTCTGGAAGAGCAGTATCTGTACCTGATGACCGGCCTGCTGAACCTGGCCGAGCGCGAAGCGGCCACCATCATGCCCGGCTTTACTCACCTGCAGACGGCCCAGCCAGTGACCTTCGGGCACCACCTGCTGGCCTGGTTCGAAATGCTCAAACGTGATCGCGAGCGCCTGCTGGATTGCCGCAAGCGGGTCAACCGCATGCCCCTGGGCGCCGCCGCCCTGGCCGGCACCACCTACCCGATCAACCGCGAGCGTACCTGCGAGTTGCTCGGCTTCGACGGCGTCTGCGAAAACTCGCTGGACGCGGTGAGCGACCGGGACTTCGCCATCGAATTCTGCGCTCTGGCCGCCCTGACCATGACCCACCTGTCGCGGATCAGCGAAGAACTGGTGCTGTGGACCAGCGCCCAGTTCAACTTCATCAACCTGCCCGACCGCTTCTGCACCGGCAGCTCCATCATGCCGCAGAAGAAAAACCCGGACGTGCCCGAGCTGGTACGCGGCAAGACCGGCCGCGTTAACGGCCACCTGATCAGCCTGCTGACCCTGATGAAAAGCCAGCCGCTGGCCTACAACAAGGACAATCAGGAAGACAAGGAACCGTTGTACGACGCCGTGGACACCCTCAAGGGCAGCCTGCGCGCCTTCGGCGACATGATCCCGTCCCTGGAGCCCAACCGCGAAGTCATGCGCGAGGCGGCCCGCCGTGGCTTCGCCACTGCCACCGATCTGGCCGATTACCTGGTCCGCAAGGGCATCGCTTTCCGCGACTCCCACGAGATCGTCGGCAAGGCCGTGGCCTAT
>NZ_LWEZ01001742.1:0-476 GCF_001634945.1 Alcanivorax sp. HI0044 | reverse complement strand
TCGCCCTGCACGGCTGGGATGATCTTATCTTTACCCACCTTTCCGCCCGCATCCCCGGCGACGAGCATCATTTCCTGATCAACCCCTACGGCATGATGTTCGACGAGATCACCGCCTCCAGCCTGGTGCGCGTGGATCAGGAAGGTAACAAGCTCGACGACAGCGATTACGACATCAACCCGGCCGGGTTCACCATCCACAGTGCTATCCACGCCGTGCGCGACGATGCCGCCTGTGTCATGCACACCCACACCACCGCCGGCGTCGCCGTCTCCGCCCAGCAGGAAGGTTTACTGGCCCTGTCGCAACAAAGCCTGTTTCCGCTGGCCAGCCTGGCCTATCACGACTACGAAGGCGTGGCCCTGCGCGATGACGAAAAAGCGCGCCTGCAAGCCGACCTGGGCGACGCCAACTTTATGATCCTGCGTAACCATGGCCTGCTCACCGTGGGCAGCACCATCGCCGACACCTTCCTG
>NZ_LWEZ01001741.1:0-677 GCF_001634945.1 Alcanivorax sp. HI0044 | reverse complement strand
TCTTGAAGTTCAGGGTCACGGTGGGCTCACTGTGAATGCCGGCCTTGGATACCACCTTGCCGGGCATAAAATGAAAACTGCGCGCCGGCTTGCCCGCGAAAGTCCGCCACTGCATCACCACATTGCGGTTCTCCAGTTGCTTTTGAAAGCCAGCGTTACGCGACGCCAGCCAGCGCAGCCGCCAACCGAGCACCAGCAAAACCAGTGAAAACTTCATGGGCCGTCCTTAATCAAATCAGCAACACGCCACATGCTACACGCACCACCGGTGTGATACGTGAAGCCTGTTGCGTCCCTACGGCATGACTGCCGGCAGTTCCTTGTTGAGCTTCATCTTCTCTTTCACCGCTTCACCGGTGAGGGCGTAGCCCAGCAGGCTGCCGTCCTTGCCACGGAACAGGGCTTGTACGGTGTTGCCATCCGCTTCCACTTCCCAATCGCCTTCGCTGCCGTCCGCAGCAGGGCAGACCACCACCGGGCACGCCGGGGTCTTGATGGTCACCGGCATGACGCCGTAGCTGACTTCAGTGGTATCGCCGGCCAGGGTTTTCGCCAGGGCACGGGCGGAGGCCATCAGCGGCAGGACGTAGGGCAGCACATGACCCTGTACTTCGGCGCAGTCACCCAGCGCATAGATGTCGTCCGCGCTGGTACGCAAGGTCTTGTCGGTGAGGATG
>NZ_LWEZ01001740.1:0-600 GCF_001634945.1 Alcanivorax sp. HI0044 | reverse complement strand
TCAGCTTTTACGGCAACAGCCACAGCTAGCATGACCGGCGCAAGGGCAACTAGTGCGCAAAGGGACAAGACAATGTCAAAAAAACGCTTAGCCACTACAATACTTCCTTGCCAATTCCGGCTCTTCAGAAAAAACCCTCTTGATATCTTCAAGCTCGGATTCGCTCAGTCGGTCTTTCCACTTTTCGTTATTTCCAGGCTCAATATTATTTTCATAAGCGGTTATCACAGGCTCTGAATTAACACCGATCCAGTCACAAAGAGATTCAATCGTCTGCGGGTCCTTCATCAGCTCCTCATAACGCAGCATAAACACCTGATCACTGGGCACGACCGAGAGCTGCTGCTCTGTAACCTGAACGCATTTCATCCATTGCCAGGCGCAAACCTCGTGCAGGGGAAGCACGGACACATCTTTCTGAATCCCCGCGTATCTCGGCCCCCATACCGCTATAGCTTTTTTTCGCCTGAAAAAAAGCCTGTTACGCACGAACCAAAGAGCATATTTAAAATTTGCCCATGGGAAATAGCGAATTTTATCAAAAAGATAACCTTTATCGGTTGGCGCTTGCCACAACCTAATTGCTGATTCAGCTACAGC
>NZ_LWEZ01001739.1:0-1728 GCF_001634945.1 Alcanivorax sp. HI0044 | reverse complement strand
GCGTGGAGAGGACGAGATGGGCAATCCGATCAACTCCCCGCACGGTTTCTACTTCCCGCGTTCGGTGGCGGATGAAACGCTGCAAACCGAGGAGGGGCGTGCTGCACTGGTTGAATATCTGCTCAGCCGTACCTCTACTCCGTAACCTTTTACCCTGTAACCTGCTACCTGAAACCCACTGACACTGCGAGGCCCGATACGGGCCTCGCAGCATTCATCAGATCGTCTCTCGTGCGCTATACTCCCGATCCCTGAACGAGAGAGTCTCATGCACGATATCAGTCATATTCATGCATTCCTTCCCTGTCCGACCCCGCCAGCCTGGGTTGACTGGGCCCTTGAGCACCCGGACATTCTGCTGATTGACCATGCCCACTGCGAGAAGAAAGCGGCCAGCACGGCGATTAATCTGATGTTTCGTTATGTGGACCGCCCGGAACTACTGGATACGTTGAGCCAACTGGCCCGCGAGGAGCTGCTGCATTTTGAGCAGGTGGTACAGCTGATGCGTCAGCGTGACGTCACCTACGACCACATGACGCCGGCGCGCTATGCCAAGGGGATGCGTCAGCATATCCGCACCTCTGAGCCGGGGCGCCTGGTGGACACCATGATTGTGGGGGCGCTAATCGAGGCGCGTAGCTGTGAGCGTTTTGCCGCTCTGGCGCCCCATGTGGATGCGGAGTTGGGGCGCTATTACCGCTATTTATTGAAAAGCGAGTCGCGCCACTTTGAGGATTATCTGAAACTGGCCGAGCAATATGCCCAGGGGCCGATTACGGAACGGGTGGATTTTTTCAAGGCGGTAGAGCAGGAATTGATTGAAACACCGGATGATGAGTTCCGGTTTCATTCGGGCACGCCGGGAACAGTTGATAGTGGACAGTTGACAGTTGACAGCTAAAACCCGCGATTTTGCTGTGATCATTTTGAAACGTAAGAGGCCGCGCCCAAAGCATGGACGCGGCCTCTTACGTTTCATCCCACAAAAAACTTTGTCGCGCAGCTGTCAACTGTCCACTATCAACTGTCAACTAATCTCAAAGCTTTCCAGTTTTAGCCCTTTTTCACTGTCTGCGATGATCTGCCATCCCAACTTCCCCCAGTCACCCAGCACCCAGCGCTTGCCGGTGCCATCAGGCAAGTCCACGTCGTGGACGTCCGGGCGGTGGGTATGGCCGTGGATCAGGTGCTGAACACCAGCTTCCTGCATTTCCCGGACCACTTCTTCCGGGGTGACGTCCATGATGTTTTCTGCCTTGTTGGCGTTGTTGCCCTGGCTTTGCATGCGCATGCCCTGGGCGATCATGCGTCGCTCTTCCAGCGGTTTGGCGAGCATGCCTTGCTGCCACTGCGGGTTGCGGGCCATGGTGCGGAACTGTTGATAGGCGGTGTCCAGGGTGCACAGGCTGTCGCCGTGCATCAGGATTACGGCGGTGCCGTAGAGGTCGACTACGGTGCCTTCGTCAAGCAGGGTGCCGCCGCAGGCATTCGCAAAGTCGTTGCCGAGCATGAAATCCCGGTTGCCATGCATGAAGTAAAGCTTGCTGCCACTGTCAGAAAACTGTCGGAAGGCGGCGATGGCATCGAGATTGAACGGGGTGTCATCATCGTCGCCGATCCAGGCTTCGAACAGGTCGCCCAGTACATACAGGGCGTCGGTCTTGCCTTGATGGTGTGCCAGCAGGTTTTTCAATGCCTCCAGATGCTCGGGGCGTGCCGGATCCA
>NZ_LWEZ01001738.1:0-779 GCF_001634945.1 Alcanivorax sp. HI0044 | reverse complement strand
CCAGCTCTTCGAACCGGTCTGCGAGCTTGTCCAGCTTGCCTTGCAATGACGCTTTCATAGAATCCTCTAAAGCACAGCGCTTTATTCAGGGGTGTATTCGGGCGAGCTATTCGTTTTCTTCGGACGAGGAACCCGGATTGTCGAGCAACAGCTCGCGGGCCAGTAACAGGGCTTCGGCGCGACCATCAGCCGCCATTTTTCGCAAGGTCACACTGGGCGTATGCAGCCACTTGTTCACCAGCGAATGCTGAAACTTGCGCAGCACCTGTTCCGCATCCCCGCCATTGCGTAACTGCTGAAGGGCTTTTTCCAGTTCACTCTCCGCCATGCTGGTGCGTTGCTCACGGTAGTCGCGCAACACCTTGACGGCATCCTGCTCACGACGCTGACGGCGATGCCGCACGATGGCGTCACGAATCAATTCCGAGGCTTCCTGGGCCGCCTGCTGACGGGCACGGACATTCTCCTGAATCGCTTCCTGCAGGTGATCCACCGTGTACAGGTAAACGTCGTCCAGCTCACCCACTTCCGGTTCGATATCCCGTGGCACGGCGATATCCACCATGAACATGGGCCGGTGGCGACGTTTTTTCAGGGCCCGCTCTACCATGCCTTTGCCCAGAATCGGCAACGGGGCGGCAGTACAGGAAATCAGGATATCGGCACTTTCCAGCGCCACCGGCAATTCTTCCAGGCTGATGCCCCGGCCGCCCACGGCCGCTGCCAGCTCGCTCGCCCGTTCCTGGGTGCGGTTGGCAATGGTAATTTCCTTCACCTGT
>NZ_LWEZ01001737.1:0-654 GCF_001634945.1 Alcanivorax sp. HI0044 | reverse complement strand
GTTTGGCCAGGCGGCGGGCGATTTCGGTTTTACCCACCCCGGTGGGGCCAATCATCAGAATGTTCTTGGGGGCCACTTCCGCGCGCATTTCGGCGGGCAGTTGCATGCGGCGCCAGCGGGTACGCAGCGCCAGAGCCACGGCTTTCTTGGCCGCGTCCTGACCGACGATGTGGCGATTGAGTTCGGAGACAATGTCTTTGGGTGTCAGGGAAGCCATGGTTAACCGTCCAGCTCTTCGAAGGTGTGGTTGTGATTGGTGTAAATGCAGATGTCGCCGGCAATGGTGAGCGCCTTGGCGACGATATCGCGGGCCGGCAGGTCGGTATTATCCAGCAGGGCGGTGGCCGCGGACTGGGCAAAGGGGCCGCCGGAGCCGATGGCAATCAGGCCATCTTTTTCCGGCTCGATCACGTCACCGTTGCCGGTGATGATCAGCGAGCTTTCCTTGTCGGCTACCGCCAGCAGGGCTTCCAGGCGGCGCAGGGCACGGTCGGTGCGCCAGTCCTTGGCCAGCTCCACAGCAGCGCGCACCAGATGGCCCTGGTGCTTTTCCAGCTGGGCTTCGAAACGTTCAAACAGGGTAAAGGCGTCGGCGGTGCCGCCGGCGAAACCGGCAATCACCTTGCCGTGAAAAAGCCGACGGACCTTGCGGGC
>NZ_LWEZ01001736.1:0-7747 GCF_001634945.1 Alcanivorax sp. HI0044 | reverse complement strand
CGGAGCAAGCGTTGGGCAGGGGTCTATCAGGCTTATCTGGATCGAGGGCTGGCAACTACCCAAGCGTTAGTCATCCTGGCGCGCAAACTGGTTCGTATCGCCTTCGCGCTTATGAAAAATGGCACCGACTATCAGCCGGCCCCTGCCTCATGAAGACTGGGGTGGACAACATAGAATCTCCTACAGGCGCTCCAGATCCAGGGTCCCGTAGGGCGAAGACAGGCTCACGCCTATTCACCCTGCGTTTCTTTCCTGTTTTGCATGTCCGCGTGTTGCGTGAAGCGTGCCAGCGGCGCCGGTCAGGCGCTAATAAAATGCTCGCGGTAATACACCAGCTCGGCGATGGACTCGCGAATATCATCAAGCGCCAAATGCTTGTTCTCTTTACTGAAGCCCGGCAGGATTTCCGGCTTCCAACGCCGCGCCAGCTCTTTCAGGGTGGACACGTCCAGATTGCGGTAATGGAAGAAGGCTTCCAGTTTCGGCATGTAGTTGGCCAGGAAACGGCGGTCCTGGCAGATGCTGTTGCCGCACATGGGCGACATGCCCGCTTCCACGTACTGCTCCAGAAACGCGATGGTCTGGGACTCTGCGGCCGCGTCATTCACCATGCTGGCTTTCACCCGCGCCACCAGCCCGGAGTTGTTATGGTGGGTGGTATTCCATTCGTCCATGCCATCCAGTAGCGCATCGCTCTGATGCACCGCCAGCACCGGCCCTTCTGCCAGCACATTCAACTCGGCATCGGTGACAATGGTGGCGATCTCGATGATGCGATCGTTTTCCGGGCTCAGGCCGGTCATTTCCAGATCGATCCAGATCAGATTATTACGCTTGTCGGTCATGGGCTCGGCATCTCTTTGCTACGCGGAATGTGGCCTCCATGGTAGCATGCCCCCATTGTCATACTAGATCTCATACCCGAAGACAGGACCGCAATAACCCGTGGCCAAACGCAAACTCAATCGCCGCCAACGCTGGCGCATCGAAAAGATCCAGGCGGAAAAGCGCGACCGCGCCAACCGCCGCACCGACCAGCAGGAGATCCTGGTGGCCGACGATCTGGGCGATGAGCAACACGGATTTATCACTGCCCACTTCGGCCAGCAGGTGGAAGTGGAAAATGCGGACGGCCCGAATGGTGAAAACCGAAAGACACGGCGGTGTCACTTTCGCGCCACCCTGGAACAGCTGGTTGTTGGCGACAAGGTGATCTGGCAGCCGCCCAAAAGCGAAGGGCTGGGCGTGGTCGTCGCCATCGAGCCTCGCGACACGGTGCTCAAGCGCCCGGACCTGTACGGTAACCTGAAACCGGTGGCCGCCAACGTGGAGCAGATGCTGGTGGTGTTCGCGCCGCTTCCCACACCCTCAAGCGCCCTGCTGGACCGTTATCTGGTGGCCGCCGAGCTGTCCAATATCCCCGCCACCCTGGTGCTCAACAAGGCCGACCTGATCGACGAAACCCTGCGCCCCTTTGTGGATGAACTGTCCGACATGTATCGCCGCCTCGGTTATCCGGTACTGGAAGTGTGCGCTCACCAGAGCGAAGGACTGGCACCGTTACACGAGGCCCTGATTGGCAAGACCAGCGTGTTTGTGGGGCAGTCCGGGGTGGGCAAGTCCTCACTGGTCAATGGCGTACTGCCGGAAGCGGATCTGCAGGTGGGCGAGCTGTCCAGCAACTCCGGCCTGGGCCAGCACACCACCGTCACCGCCCGGCTGGTTCACCTGCCCACCGGTGGCCAATTGATTGATTCCCCCGGTATCCGTGAATTCGGCCTGTGGCACATCGGTGAAGACGACCTGTTGCACGGCTACCGGGAGCTGTCGGAGCTGGCCGGCCACTGCAAATTCCGCAACTGTTCACACCGCAACGAGCCGGGCTGCGCGCTGATCAACGCCGCCGAAAATGGCGATATCGACGAGGAACGGCTGAGTAACTTCTACCAGATTGCCGACACCCTGGACGAGGAAGGGCGGGAGAGGTATCAGTGAACCAGTTAATAATGAATAATGAATAGTTAATAATTGGACTTCGCTGCGCGAAGTTGTTTCGCTATTAATTATTCATTATTAACTATTCATTGCCTTTTATGCTGCCACTGCTGCTCGAACCCGCCGAACTCGCCGATCGCCTTGACGACGACAAACTGCTCATCATCGACCTGAGCAAGCCCCCGGTTTACGTCCAGGCCCATGTTCCCGGCGCCATTCACCTGGATTTCAGGCGTTTACAGACCGGCGCACAGCCAGCACCGGGCATGATCCCTTCCGATGACGCCCTCAGTGACCTTTTCTCCGAGCTGGGGCTGACACCGGACACCCATGTGGTCGCCTATGACGACGAAGGCGGCGGCTGGGCCGGGCGTCTGCTGTGGACCCTGGACGCCATCGGCCACAAGCGTTACAGCTACCTGAACGGGGGCATCCACGCCTGGCTGGCCGAAGGCCACCCCACCAGCAGCGAAGCCCACGATCCCACCCCCAGCGATTACGAAGTCGGCGCCCACGACCCTGTCACCGAAGTGGATCTGGATTATCTGCTGGCCCATTATCAGGATGACGATGTGGTGATCTGGGATTCCCGCTCCCTGGACGAATTCGACGGTGTGCGCGCCTTCGCCCAGAAGGCGGGGCACATCCCCGGGGCCCGTCACCACGAATGGACCGAACCCATGGACAAGCAGAACAACCTGCGCCTGCGTCCACTGGAAGACATCCGCGCAGAATTGGCCGCCCAGGGCATCACCGGCGACAAGGAAGTGATTGCCCACTGCCAGACCCATCACCGCTCCAGTTTTTCCTGGCTGGTAGGCAAGCTACTGGGCTTTGAACGCATGCGCGGCTACGCCGGCTCCTGGGCCGAGTGGGGGAATCACCCCGATACGCCCGCGCAGAAAACCGAATAACCCGGGCCAATGGCTCCCTGAAAGAGTAAGGATTCCCCTTGAATAACTGGCGCGACAAACTGTTCGTTACCCTGCAGTATCTGGTCCCTCAGCACGGCCTGTCCCGGCTGGTGGGCATGCTGGCCCGCAGCGAAGTGCCGTGGATCAAGACCACCTTCATCAATCTGTTCATGAAGCGGTTCGGCATTGACTTGTCCGAAGCCCAGATCGAAGACGCGGATCGATTTCCCACCTTCAATGCTTTTTTTACGCGCGCACTGAAACCCGATGCCCGACCACTGGAAGCCAGCGGCGATAACGAGATTGCCTGCCCGGCAGACGGTGCTGTCAGCCAGCTCGGCGCCATTCGCGCCAACCAGGTATTCCAGGCCAAGGGGCACGATTACTCCCTCTACGACCTGCTCGGTGGCGACAGTGCGCTGGCCAGTGAATTCACCAATGGCCAGTTCGCCACCATCTACCTCTCTCCCCGCGATTATCACCGTGTGCACATGCCTTTTACCGGCACCCTGCGCGAAACCCGTTACGTGCCTGGCGACCTGTTCTCGGTGAACGAAGCGACCGCCAACGGCGTGCCCAACCTGTTTGCCCGCAACGAACGGCTGGTGTGCATCTTTGATACCGAACAGGGCCCCATGGCAGTGATTCTGGTCGGCGCCATGATTGTCGCCGGCATCGAGACCGTATTCAGTGGGCAGGTCACCCCGCTGCCCAAACAGGTGGTCACCACCGACTACCTGCGCACCGCCCCCATCACCCTGGAGAAAGGTGAGGAACTGGGCCGCTTCCTGCTCGGCTCCACCGTGGTCATGCTGTTCCCTGAAGGGAAAGCCGGCTTTGAAGATAATCTGAAAGCCGGCAGCCAGGTACGGGTGCGCGGCAAACTGGGCGCTTATACCCACTGATATAAACGCCCCGCCCTGCACAGATCCCGCTCATCCGCAATGACCGGAACTGCGGCAAATCGGGGCGGGTATCCCCCCCGACATCAATGGCGGTCCGCACGGCAACTGCGCCCGCCCGCTTCTTCCCTACAATAACCGCCCGTTGATCCTTAGCCGGTGGAATTCATGCTAACTGACACACTACAGCAGGTGGTTTACAAGCGAACCCGCCCCTGGCGGCATCGCCTGGACAATGGCCGGGCGCGCCTTTTCGACGCCCAGCAACTCAGCCAGGCGGAACAGACGCCCTACGAGACCCTGTTCGACGACGGTCTGGTAAAACTGCGTTATTACCCGCCGCTGACCGAAAGCGCCATTCCCCTGTCGGACGGCACCGTAGTGCCGGTCAGCCAGACCACCCAGCGCACGCCATTGGTGCTGGTGGCACCGCTGGCAGTGAACATGCTGATCTATGATCTGTTCCCCCAGCGCAGTCTGGTGCGTTACCTGCGCGCCCGCGGGTTCGAGCTGTACATGGTCGACTGGGGCCGCCCCGGCCGCCATCACAACCACCTGAGCCTGAGCAGCTACTTTGCGGACTATCTGCCCAAACTGCTGGTGCAGGTCCGCCAGCACAGTGGTGAGCAGAAACTGAGCCTGCACGGCTGGAGCTTCGGCGGATTGTTCAGCCTCTGCTACGCCGCCCTGGGTAACGACCCGGACATCAACAACCTGGTATTGATCGGCGCGCCCACGGATTATCACCGCAACGGCGCGCTGGGCGGCCAGTACCGCGCCCTGAGCCGCCGGGCCAAGTGGATTCGCAAACGCACCGGCCTGCGTATCCATGATGTGCCTGCGGACCTGTTGCGTTCCCCGGGCTGGGTAAACAGCCTGGCCTTCAAGCTCACCAACCCCATTGGCAGCCTGCAGGGTTACTGGAGCCTGATGAAGAACCTGCATGACCGGGACTTCGTCGCCTCCCACGCCACCAACGGGGCTTTTCTGGACGACATGGTGGCCTACCCCGGCGGCGTGATTCAGGACATCATCCGCTACCTGTGGACGGACAACGTGGTCGCCCACGGCCAACTCCCCATGGAAGGGACTGACGGGCACCTGAACCAGGTCACCGCTAACGTGCTGAACATTACCGGTGCCAACGATCCCATCGTCACCCCGGAATGCAGCCAGGCCATGAAACCGCTGATTCGCAGCAAGGATAAAACCTTTGTCACCATTGATGGTGGGCATATGGGTATCCTGGGCAGCGCCGCCGCACAGAAACAGAGCTGGGGGCGCATTGCGGAATGGTTGATCGAGCGGGATTAAAAGCAGCAACAAGCTGCTAGTGACTAGCGACAACTCGGGTTAGGCGCGGTGCCTCACGGTGGCCGCTCTGCCCGCGGGATCCAGTTCAAAGTCCAAAGTTGAAAGTTGAAAAGGAAAACCGGGGCGACACCAGCCTCTCCGTTGGCTCTACTGTAGGAGCCCAACTTGAGGGGCGAACCGAGCGGAGCGAGTCGACAGGAATCCAGATCTACCCGCAATATTTCCTGAAACCTGTCGAGCCCAAGGAACTTTTCTGGCTTCCCCTATCTATTTTTCGCAACTCGCAACTCGCAACTCGCAACTCGCAACTCGCAACTCGCAACTCGCAACTCGCAACTCGCAACTCGCAACTCGCAACTCGCAACTCGCAACTCGCAACTCGTCATATAACCGTCACCCTTACCGCCTAGTCTGAAAACAGTTTTCGCTGATAACTGTGTTCGCCTTCATGCCTCGCCTGTTAATACTTTTTCCGTGCAGCCATATGGGCAACCTGCTGATTGCCCTGCCGCATTTACGCACCATGCTATCGGCGCATCCTGATGCCTTGTTGGTGACAGATGCGCGTTACCAGGCATTGGTGGCGCAAAGTTTGCCCGGCGAAAAACGGTTCCTTTTCTACCCGGAACAGGCACTCTCTTCGACCCGGCCTTTATGGCAGCGTATAACGCATTACCTGGGTTTTGTGCGCGCCATGCGACGCTTTCGTGCAGACATCTGTGTGGACATTGAAGGCGAACAGAAATCTGCCACGCTGAGCCGACTGTCCGGTGCAGCAACACGCATCGGCCCGCCGCGCCGCCATGGCCACTGGTTCTATAACAAATCGCTGGAACCGGACTGGCAAGGCCACCGCTGGCACAGCTACGCCAGCCTGAGCCAACCCGCAGCATCCGCGCCGGCACATTACCTGCCGCTAGCCGAATGCCCCGACAGCAACGTGCGCATCCGTGCCTTGCTGCCAATGCACGCCGATGAAACTCGCCTGATTCTGCATGTGGGTGCCACCAAGACCTACAAGATGTGGCATGCGGAACAATTCGCGTCGCTGTGTCAGCATGCACGCCGCGCCGGACTCACCCCCATATTAATCGGCGCCGGACACAAGGACCGAGTACAAATAGCCCGCGTACAATCCTTTCTTTGCAAACCGGTGCTGGATCTGTGTGATCAACTGAACCTGGCGGAGTTGATTGCACTGCTGCAACACAGCCGAGCCTATGTGGGTAACGACAGCGGCCCCATGCATTTGGCAGCGGCCTGCGGCATTCCTACCGTAGGCCTGTTCGGCCCCACCAATGATGACCTCTGGCACCCACTCTCACCCCACGCCCGCGTATTACGGTGGCAACCCTGCGCAGCAGAATGCGAGCGCAGCAGCTGTGCCCGGGACAGCTACCCCTGCCTGCAGCGTATTACCGTAGATCAGGTGATGGACACGCTGTCGTCATTGGGGGTGCCTGTCGGCATGCATTCCACCGCCCCCCGCCGCGCAGGCGAAAAGCTGGCGTAATCTTTTTTATTCAGCGGTTCCTTGGAAAGAAACGGTTCGAAATAGGCCTGCGGGTGCCGCCGTGAACGAGACACTCACCTGCCCCCCCAAAAAAACGCAGCCCGTTTCCGGACTGCGTGATTATGAAAAATGGATCTGCCTTTGTTGTTATGGGAATCCCATTTCTGCTTCCGGCTACAGGCCGTCCAGCAATCCAGCCAACAACCCGGTGATCGGCGACAACAAATCCAGCAGTGGCGCCAGCGGGTTCAGCAAACGCTCATCCAGTTGCTCTGTCACCTCACGGACCACCGTTAACAACACCGATGACAGTGCATCACCAGGCAAGGTGGTGTAATCCTCTGCACCGGGGATCTGGTTAAGCCACAACACATCATTCACCAGATTTTCCAGGGTGCCCTGCACCGTACCAAGCAGTTGCTCACCGGTGGCACTGGTATCCAGCATCACCAGCTGCTCCAGGGTATTGGCAAGGCCCAACGATACGGTTGAAAGCACAGACGTGAGCCCGGCGAACACCGGCACTTCCCCAGGCACCTGCTCCTCAACGCCATCAAGAATATTGTTCAAGTTGCGCGACAAAGACACCAGCGGTGCAGCAATAAAGGCAACATCATCCACGGTACTGCCGTCACCGCCCACGCCCACATCGCCGCTACCCGTACCGACGCCGGCGGCCAGAGCATCAAAGGCGCTGCCAAGCTGATCGAAAGGGGCCGGCAGGCCACTGGTATCGATGGCCTGCAACTGCTCGGAAGCCGCCAGCACCGCCTGCACCGATTGCGTCATTTCACTGCTGTCGCCTTCCAGGATCGCCGCGGTTGCCGCATCCATAGCATTGAACAGGATGTCGGTACCGGCAATGATCTGGTCGAACACCTGACGCTGCTCTTCCGGCAGGTTGGCACCTACTTCGGTAAAGCCGGACACCAATGTCTCGCGCAGTTCTTTCAACGGGCCGGTGAAGTCCGCATCGAAACCATCCGGCAGCGGCAACGGCAGGGCACCATCGCCCAGCGGCTGGCCGGAGAAATCATTGTTGCCGCTGAGCAGCACCATGGGCTGCTTCTCATAACAATGGGTGTAGGCCGGCGTCAGCTCACCGCCAC
>NZ_LWEZ01001735.1:0-2384 GCF_001634945.1 Alcanivorax sp. HI0044 | reverse complement strand
TCATTTTCGGCGCCGTGGGCTGGGTGGATGACTGGCGCAAGGTGGTGGAAAAGAACCCGCGCGGCTTGCCCGCCCGCTGGAAATATTTGTGGTTGTCAGTGGGGGCGCTTGGTGCCGGCTGTGCCTTGTTCTTCACCGCGCAAAGCCCGGTGGAAACCCAGTTGATCGTGCCCTTCTTCAAAAGCGTAGCCATCAACATGGGCTGGTTCTACATCGTGCTCACCTATTTTGTGATTAACGGCACCAGCAACGCGGTGAACCTGACTGACGGTCTGGATGGCCTGGCCATCATGCCCACCGTGCTGGTGGGTGGCGCCCTGGGCATCTTCGCCTACGCCGGAGGGCATACGGAATTTGCGACTTACTTGCAGATTCCCTACGTGGCCGGTGCCGGTGAGCTGGTGATTATCTCTGCTGCCCTGTGTGGTGCGGGCCTGGGTTTTCTGTGGTTCAACGCGTATCCCGCCCATGGTGGGGGTGCCCGCCTTGCTCAGATGACTTTTCGGACCATCGTCGCGAATGGCCTGGCCCACCTGCTTTTCCTGCAGTTTTCGGATCATGATCGGGCCGACCCAGAACGCGATGAACAACGCCGTCAGCACACTCAAGATGCCGCGCAGGGTGATGTATTGCACCACCAGAAAACCGCTGTGGTATTGCGCCAGATATTCCGCCAGCCAAAGCAGCATCAGCGTGCCCCCTCTGTGTGTGTGCGTTCCTGTGTAAGCCGCTGCACCACCGCTTCCATACCGGCGCTACGGGATCCTTTCACCAACACCGTGCCGCCTTGCGCCAGCACCGGGGCACTCCAATCCGCCGCCTGTTGATAGTCCTCGGCAATTTTTGCCGCTTCGCCATAGCCCCGTGCAGCTGCNGCCGCACCGGTCATGACAACCAAACCGGAAAGCCCGGCCTGACGAGCGTATTCACCCAGTTCCTCTACCAGCGAATCAGCCTGCGGGCCCAACTCGCCCATGGCGCCCAGCACCAGCATTTGTGGTGCCGGTTGCGCGGCCAGCCAATCAATGGCGGCGCGCACTGAACCCGGGTTGGCGTTGTAGGTGTCATCCACCACGGCGCCGGCACCGGCGGCCTGGATATGCATTCGTCCGGGGACCGGTTTCAGTGCTGCCAGACGCGGCAACACCTGAGGTAAATTTACGCCCAAGGCACGCACCGCCGCGCAGGCCATCAGAACATTGCTCACCTGATGTGCACCGGGCAGCGGTACCGTCACCGCTTCGCCCAGCGGCTGAAGCACAAACTCCGCGCGATCACGGTGCAAAACAATGTTCTCGGCATACAGATCGGCACCGGTGCGCGTGCTTTCATCCATACTTACCCGCACCACGGTCAACCCGGCGGCACGGGCTTTTTCGGCGAAGAAATCCGCAAAACTGTCATCGTTGTTGATGATCGCCTGACCACCCGGCGTGCAGCCGGCAAAGATTTCCGCCTTGGCATCGGCAATACCCTGCATGGAACCGAAGCCTTCCAGGTGCGCGCCGGTCACGTTAGTAACCAGCACCACCTGCGGGCGCGTCAGCGAACTGGTCCAGGCGATTTCGCCCGGCGCATTGGCGCCCAGTTCGATTACCGCGAAACGATGCTCTGCGCGCAGGCGCAACAGGGTCAGCGGCACCCCCACGTCATTATTGAAGTTGCCTGCCGTGGCCAAAGTGCCGTCACCCAGCATGGCCGCGGCCATTTCCTTCACCGTGGTCTTGCCGGCATTGCCGGTGACCGCCAGGCGGGGCAAATCGAACTGGGCGGCATAACCGCCGGCAAGTCGCCCCAGACCTTCACGGCTGTCGGCTACGCGCACAGCGCTTTCGAAACTGTCCTGTTCGCGGTCCACCAGTGCCGCAATGGCGCCACCGCTTTTGGCCGAGGCCAGAAAATCATGGGCATCAAACCGGTCACCACGTAACGCCGCAAACAGGCAACCCGGCTCGATGGCGCGGGTATCGGTGGCCACCGCATTCACTTTCAGGTCGTCACCCTGCAAGGCGCCGCCGGTCCATTCAGCGATTTGTGACAGCCACATCATTGCGCACCTCCCCGGGCGATCAACGCCTTGCGGGCCAGGTCGCGGTCATCACTGGGGTAACGCACGCCATCCACTTCCTGATAATCCTCGTGGCCCTTGCCGGCGAGCAGAATCACATCGCCGTCACTGGCCGCATGCACGGTATCCATCACCGCCTGGGCACGCTCAACAATGGCCTGCACCGAGGCTGAATTGGTAAGGCCGGCTCGCATGTCATCAATAATCTGTTGCGGGTCTTCGCTGCGCGGGTTGTCGCTGGTGAGCACCACACGATCCGCGCCACGCTCGGCCACAGCGGCCATTTGCGGGCGTTTGCCGGTATCCCGGTCTCCGC
>NZ_LWEZ01001734.1:0-858 GCF_001634945.1 Alcanivorax sp. HI0044 | reverse complement strand
CGCTGGACTCGCTTCCAGACCCCAGCCCGGGAAATACCCAACACCTCCCCAAGCTCTGAACCGGAACGAAAGTTACCATCGGCGAGAAGACGGACCAGCGACTGATCCGCCTCTTTCATCGTGCTCAAGCCTCCCAAACAACCCCGCGCGTCTTGGACCACTGAGCAATATCATCAGCGTAACGTTTTTCGATTTCATTGCGCTTGAGCTTCAATGTCGGGGTGATCAGGTTATTTTCGACACTCCAGGCATCTTTGCACACGATCAACGTGGTCATACGCTCGTGAGGGTCCAACACCTCGTTGACGCGAGCGAGCAGTTTCTCCAGCTCCTTGGTAAAGTGCTCCTTCTCACTGCCCTTACTCAAACGCTCCTGCTCTTCCGGAGTAATGTTAAGCAAGGCAACCGGCTGCCCCATACCCTCGCCGATTACACAAGCCAGCTCGAGACCCGGCATGGTAGACAGTCGATTCTCGATCGGCGCTGGCGCCACATATTTGCCCTTTTCCGTTTTGAAAATCTCTTTCACGCGACCAGTGATGCGCAAACGGCCCTTGCCGTCGATTTCACCCACATCGCCCGTGCGCAACCAACCGTCTTCGGTCAGATCTTCCGCTGTCTTCTCAGGCTGCTTGTAGTAACCCTTCATATTCCCCAAGCTGCGCACGAGAATTTCGCCACCTTCTCCGATACGGCATTCAACCCCATCATTGGGTGTGCCCACCCAACCAATTTGTTGGTCGCCCTCTTCGGTGGTGTGCGACCACGCCAGGTTTTCTGTCATGCCGTAAACTTCGAGAATTTCCAGATCCAGTTTCTTGAACCAGGTAATAATCTCAGGTGACAGCGCGGCGGCAC
>NZ_LWEZ01001733.1:0-677 GCF_001634945.1 Alcanivorax sp. HI0044 | reverse complement strand
GAGCCTGCCATTCGAAAGATGCGAGTGAGCGCGGCTTGCGCCTGCTCCAGCCGGTTGGCCGGCACCAACAAATCCACACTGCTGAGGGTGCCGGCGTTGTAGCCGGTATCCGTGGCGGTTTTTCCGGGCATAAACGTCAGGCTCTGAATCGCCGCCGGCCGGGTGTGCAACAGCAGATGCCCTCGCCCGTCTTCCAGTGTCACCCCTTCAATCTGCTCCACATCCTGGCGATGAAACCGGAACGCCATACCAAAACGGCTCTGGCTGCTGCCACGAAACAGCGTGATGTGTTGTTGATGATCAAGACTCAAATGCTGAATCTGTTGTGCCTCACTGCTCTTGTCGCTCAGCCCAAGGATCAACAGGCCATTAAGAATGGCCAGCTGCTGATAGAGAGCCGGGCCGGGAATAAAGGGCGCGTTGGAGTGGGTGATATCAATGGGCATTGCGAGCAGCTATCCGTGAATCGTTCAGGAATGGTAAGCGGGGCGTGACAGAAATGCGTCACCCATATGGGGGATAAATGGCCCGGCGATGATGATGGTTATGGCTTGTCACTAGCGCGAGTGTGGAGGAAGCTGGGATGCGCATTCGCTACAGTGTGGCTTTGCGTTGACCGATTCAGAAAACAGGGAGTAATGGCATGAAGGTTCTGGCGATAGCAGGCAGTCTCAGGG
>NZ_LWEZ01001732.1:0-1338 GCF_001634945.1 Alcanivorax sp. HI0044 | reverse complement strand
CCAGCGAGGCGCGCACAGTCTGTGCCTGACCGGCAGCCACCTGCGGCGCCAGGAACGTCACCCTCCCCGTGACCGTAGCGGAGCCGTCGGCCAGCGCCAGCTGCACATCAGCACCTGGCTTGACCCGTGCCCGATCCATAGCAAACACCGACAGTTCAGCCTCTGTTTTTGATACATCAATAATGCTGGCCAGCGTTCTGTCCCCGGTGGGCTCGCCAGCACCACCGTCAAGCGAGGCAATCACGCCAGACATGGGCGACCGCAACGCATATGTGCGCAGGCTTTCGTTGCTCTCAATGGTGAACAACACATCGCCACGGGCTACCGTGTCGCCCAGCGCCTTGTGTACACGCACGATTTCACCGTCAAAGCGGGCACGCACTGCGCGCTGTCCAGCAGGAGGTAGGACCAGAGAGCCGTAGGCCGTCACGGTTTCATGCAGGGTCGCAGGGCCTGCTACTTCAGTCACCACCCCCATGGCATCGGCCACCGCCTGCTCAATGGCGGTACGTCCTTCGAAACTGTCGTACTGCCATTGGTACTGCTGACCCTGGTGCTCGGCTGATACCGAAACCACAAAGGAGTGAGGCTCATAGATCTCCATGTCGCCACGCAGAAAGTCCGCTTGCGGGGCAAAACCGATCTCGTCGCGCACATTGCCGAGCCGCGTCAGCACCACCTGCAAATTCACTTCCCTTGGATCGACCGGTTCACCGTCATCGCTAATCCAGGCTCGATACTCCGGCGGCACCCCGGTTTCAAAAATGGCCAGCTCCACAGAAAAGTCACCGTCGCGCAGCACCAGTCCGCGATGCGGCCCCTTCTCCGGCTCCGCTTCCTGCTCTTCTGCGGCTCCCGCTGCCAGTGTCACCAGCGGAAAAACCAACAACATCCATACCGTCACCAGCAAGCCGATGGGTTTACGAAAAACATTCATTACTTCTGCTCCTTACTTTGCGCAGAGACACTTTTTACATATAGAGCCAAGCCGGTGAGGCGCTCAATTTCGGTAAGGCTCACGTGGGAGGCCAACTGCGTGTTGATCAATGCCAGCCGAGCATCAAGCAGCTCCTGCTTGACGGAGATCCACTCCAGATAACTGAAGCGACCCAGCGAAAATGCCTCATTGGCTGCGCTAACGGCTTGCCGCAAACGCGGGATCATTTCTTCACGCAATGCAGCAGCCTGATGGCGGCTATGCTGCAGCGCCTGGTAGAGCTCAAACAAGCGGGCCTGCAGACGGCTTTCCTCGGAAATCGCCATAGCTTCATTCAGCGATTTTTCTGCCGCCAACTCGCTGATCCGTGCCTGATTACGGCGCTGATTACCCAGTGGAAT
>NZ_LWEZ01001731.1:0-687 GCF_001634945.1 Alcanivorax sp. HI0044 | reverse complement strand
GTCTGTTCATCGAACGTGGCCCCCAGAATGTGACCATGCGTCAGATCGCCAGCGAAGTGGGGGTGAGCCCGATGACGCCCTACCGCTATTTCCGCGACAAGGATGACATTCTGGCCACCGTCCGCGCCGCCGCCTTCAACCGCTTTGCTGCCACACTGGAAACCGCCGTGGCCAGCGCCCCCGACGCCCGCAGTAAAGGCCGCGCCGTGGGTGATGCCTACGTGGGGTTTGCCAAGTCGCACCCCGCTGCCTACCAGCTGATTTTCTCCTTTTCCCAGCCCGACGAAGACCGTTACCCGGAACTGCAGGCCGCCAATGGCCGTGCCCAGGAAACCATGGTGGGCTATGTGCGCGAGATGATTGAGGCTGGCCTGCTCAAGGGCGATGCCCAGCTGATCGGCTATATGTTCTGGGCCAACCTCCATGGCATCGTGGTGCTGGAACTGGCCAGCGGCCTGCGCGGCATGGACGGCGACACCCTGCGCGAGAAGATCATGCGCACCCTCTACGCCGGCATGCAGGTCACCCCGCCCACTCTGGATTCCTGACCAATCCGCTCAATCCCCACATCGGCAGACTTGACTCTATAAATGTACGGTGTAAATTTTACTTCGTATATTTATCCCGCCGGGTCGTGTTTCCGGTGGCCCGGACCCTGCCCCGCGTTAATACCGGGGCCCAGCATGA
>NZ_LWEZ01001730.1:0-568 GCF_001634945.1 Alcanivorax sp. HI0044 | reverse complement strand
CTCAACAAGGTCACTCTGAGCGTCGTTGCTGCTGCCAAAGCTATCGGTGGCGACATCACCGTACTGGTTGCCGGTAAAGGCTGTGGCGCTGTTGCCGAAGAAGCTGCCAAGGTTGATGGCGTTTCCAAGGTCCTGTGTGCTGACAACGAAGCCTACGAGCACCAGCTGGCTGAAAACGTTGGTGATCTGGTTGCTGAAGTGGCTGCCGATTACACCCACGTTCTGGCTGCTGCTACCACCACAGGCAAGAACTTTGCTCCGCGCACCGCTGCTCTGCTGGACGTGGCTCAGGTTTCCGAGATCTCTGAAGTTATCGACGCGGATACTTTCAAGCGTCCGATCTACGCCGGTAACGCCATCGCTACCGTGAAGAGCTCTGATGCCAAGAAAGTAATCACCGTGCGTGGTACTTCTTTCGATGCTGTAGCTGCAGAAGGCGGTTCCGCTGCTGTTGAAGCCCTGGACGTTGCCAAGAACGCGGGCACTTCTTCCTTCGTGGGTGAAGAGCTGGCCAAGTCTGACCGTCCTGAGCTGACCTCTGCCGAGATCGTGATCTCCGGTGGTCGTG
>NZ_LWEZ01001729.1:0-760 GCF_001634945.1 Alcanivorax sp. HI0044 | reverse complement strand
ATCCACGGAGCAACCCAGGCATACGCCCAGCACACCGCTGTCTGCCGTGTAATCCGTATTGGCCAGCTGCTGGAAAGTGGTGGTAGCGGAACAGGTGAAACCGTCGTCGTCACAGACATCGCCTTTACCATCACCATCGCCATCAGCCTGATCTTCATTAGGAATCATCGGGCAGTTGTCAGAGACATCCGGAACGCCATCGCCATCGGTGTCAGTGGGATCACCGCCACCGCCATCACAAACGTCACCAATGCCGTTACCGTCGCTGTCCGCCTGGTTCGCGTTGGCAGCCAGTGGGCAGTTATCAGTGTCGTTGTCCACGCCGTCACCATCACGGTCGTCGTCACACACATCACCAATGCCATCCAGATCCAGGTCAGCCTGGTCAGTGTTAGGAATGTTCAGGCAGTTGTCATTGGTATCAAGGATGGTGTCACCGTCGCGGTCGTCTTCGCAGACGTCGCCGATACCATCGGTATCCGTGTCTTTCTGATCCGCGTTTGCCGTGAACACACAGTTGTCATTGGTGTTATCCACACCATCGCCATCCGCGTCGTCATCACAAACATCACCGATACCATCGTTATCCACATCACCCTGTTCCGGGTTGAAAATGGCAGGACAGTTATCTACCCCATCGTCGATACCGTCGTTGTCCTGGTCGTTGTCCTGATCACAGGCATCGCCAATACCGTCGCCATCAGTGTCATCCTGAGTCGGGTTGGCAACCAGCGGACAGTTGTCAGTGGGGTTGTCTTCC
>NZ_LWEZ01001728.1:0-677 GCF_001634945.1 Alcanivorax sp. HI0044 | reverse complement strand
TATTTTTTACAAAGACACCACGGCCTGCGCGGCGAAATGTGACTATGGTAGCGCCGTAGCGAATCTTTGCCCAGTCGCCCTCGAAGCCCAAAAACTCGATACGTGTACCGCTTTTGATCCCGCGGTGAAGGATGCGTCCGCTGGGGTTGGCGGCGGCACGAATGGGTACATAAATACTGTCATCCACCCAGGCCGCAGCGGCGAGGGCGTTGCTGGATGCACTCAGCAATGCCAGTACACAGAATAATCTAGCGAGCATCAGTCACTCCTTGAGGTCAGGCCGCGCAGTCTAAAGAAGTCATGCGGGTAGCGGCGCTACCATAGTCACATTTCGCCGCGCAGGCCGTGGTGTCTTTGTAAAAAATAGCAAATTGCCATGACTGCCCATTCGTTGCGGCTGTAGCTTTCAGGGCAGTACGCGCTTGAAGGGCTTTACCGTAACGCTGGCGTACACGCCGGCATCCATATACGGATCCGCATCCGCCCAGGCCTGGGCAGCGTCCAGGGAATCAAATTCCGCAATGACCAATGATCCGGTAAAGCCCGCTGGGCCCGGGTCTTCACTGTCGATAGCCGGGTGTGGCCCTGCCAGTTGCAGGCGCCCTTGATCACGGAGGGCTTCCAGCCGCGCCAGGTGCGCGGGGCGAGCCTGTTTGCGTGACGGCAAGGAGTCAGGG
>NZ_LWEZ01001727.1:0-1012 GCF_001634945.1 Alcanivorax sp. HI0044 | reverse complement strand
CCATGAGAATGCAATCAAAGTCTCGCTGGCGCGCTTTTCCCAGCGCCTCCTCGCCATTACTTGCCGTCACCACGGTGACGCCCATCTGCTCCAGAATACGCCGCGCCACCATGGCATTGACCACATTGTCTTCCACCAGCAGCACCAGCCCATGCAGGACATGTTGCTCCGGTTCAATCGGGCTGGCCGGCCCCGCCGGCCCACTGTCCGCCGGCTGCTCACGGCACAACAGGCGCAACGACAGCGTAAAGACACTGCCCTCGTCCTCCCGGCTACCTACTGACAGGGTGCCACCGAGCATTTCACTGAGTTTGCGCGCAATCGCCAGCCCCAGCCCGGTGCCACCAAAACGGCGCGAGGTGGAGGAATCAATCTGTGAGAACGCCTTAAACAGGCTTGAACGTTTGGACTCTGGAATACCAATACCGGTATCGGCCACGGCAACACTCAGGTCCAGCCAGTCTCCCCGAACCGGCAGCACCGATACGGTGACAGTGACGCCCCCTTCCTGGGTAAACTTCACCGCATTGGAAATCAGATTACTGAGCACCTGGCGCAACCGGGTCGGGTCACTCCTCGCCACCCTGCCTGCCAGCACTTCGTCGCCCTCAAGGCGCAGATACAGCCCTTTGCTTTCCGCCACATAACGAAAAGTGGCGACACAGTTCTGCAGCAGGGGGCGCAATTCGAAGAATGACGGGTCCAGGTCCATGCGCCCGGCTTCGATACGCGAAAAATCGAGGATATCGTTAATCACATCCAGCAGATGACCGGTGGATTCCAGCGCCGCTTCGGTGTATTCGTGCTGCTCCTCGTTCTGGGCCGTTTCTTCCAGTAATTGCAGCATCCCCAGCACACCATTCATGGGGGTGCGCAGCTCGTGGCTCATCATGGCCAGGAAATCGCTTTTGGCCTGGCTGGCGGTTTCCGCCTGACGATGGGCTTGCTGCAATTCTGTCATGGCCACCTGCTGCGTGTGCCGGGCGCCTTCCAGCGCGCCGGCCAGCTCGTT
>NZ_LWEZ01001726.1:0-1560 GCF_001634945.1 Alcanivorax sp. HI0044 | reverse complement strand
GCTCCAGGTGATGCCCAGCATCGGCAGCAAGACGACCATCGAGGCGAGGGCTGCAGCCACGCGCTCTGTACGGCTGTTACCAATAAGCTCATATACGTCGTAGGCAACAGATTTGTGTTCCAGCTCTTCGAGCGCATGCCACTGCCATATTTTGAGCATTTCAGGGTCTGCCTGGCGTACAAAATTCTCGTCTTCAAGTAGCTGCTCGGCGAGAAGCGCAGTAAAGTGCTCCATAAACGTGGTGGCGGCTAGCCGAGTGCTCGGCGGCAACTTCTCTAGTATGGCCAAGCCAATTTTGACAAACCGATCTGGCGACTGCATGTCATAGCCGTACTCGGCGAGAATCTGGTTCAGCCTGTCGTGCTCTCGTCCGTGAATGGCCTCCTGCCCCATGAAGCCCGATATGGCCGCCCGTAGAGATTCGTCCTTAACCTGACCACGAAAGTGTCTAACGGACTCCATGAAATAGCGTTCACCAGGTGGGAAAAAACCGGAGAGCATGGCAAAGAAAGTCGTTGCTGTGGCATTTCCAGCATAAAAATACTTTGGAATGGAATCCGGAAATTGAAAATTGATATGACGCGGTGGAATGCCCACCAGCGCGCCGCTGAGTTTCTTAATGCTTTTTACCGTATTAGACGAGCGCATATCGCCTCCAATCAATAATGTGATAGTTAAAGAGAAAAATGTCAGGCCATGCCCTGATGCGTTTTTTTATTTTTGCTGCTTTGCTGTTTTTTAAACATAATTTCAAGCAAGCGTTGGTAGCCTGTGGGTATCAGTCTCTGTGTGGTGTCCAGCATGACCGCGTCACCGCCTACCAAAACTCTTCGCCGGTTTTTCCGCACGCCTTTCAGGATGGTTCTAGCGGCAGCTTCGGGTGTGGTCATGGCAATTTTTTCGAACATGCTGGCAATCTCTTCTTTGTCGCCCATGTTCATGCTGCCCATGTCTCCCATGCGACTATTACGCGCGATGTTAGTCTTTACTCCACCTGGATGAACGCAAGTCGCGCTGACAAGGCCGCCCGCGATATCCAGCTCTTCACGTAATGATTCTGTAAATCCGCGAACAGCAAATTTTGCGGCGTTGTAGGCTGACTGGGTTGGAACACCGATAATGCCGAAAACGCTGGAGATATTGACGATATGGCCTTCACCTATTTTCTGGAGATGGGGAAGAAATGCCTTTGTACCGTATACGACACCCCAGAAATTGATATTCATCAGCCATTCAAAGTTTTCATAGCTCATGTTCTCGACGGTCTCACCCAGTCCCACACCGGCATTGTTCATGATGAGATTTACTTTTCCGTGTGTTGATACGGTATCTTCCGCGTATTGATAAACCGCATTTTTGTTGCTGACATCAACAACATGAGTGCTGATGTTGACGGCGTAGCCTGCCAGTAATTCGACCGTCTTCTCTAGGCTTTCTTCGCTGATATCAGAGATCGCTAAGTGGCAACCTTCTTTTGCTAGAGCAATCGCCGTGGCTTGCCCGATGCCCGACCCGGCGCCAGTGATCGCCGCGACTTTTCCTGAAAATGATTTCATCGTT
>NZ_LWEZ01001725.1:0-16181 GCF_001634945.1 Alcanivorax sp. HI0044 | reverse complement strand
GGTGAGGATGCGAAATCCCTGGGCGTTGCCTTCGAAAAAGGTCAGGTCGGTTTGCTGGTGGGCGGGAAGCATGTCGAGAAAATGTTGCCCCCGTTCCTGAAACCAGGCGCGAATGGCGCGCTCACCGGTGTGGCCAAAGGGCGGGTTGCCGATGTCGTGGGCCAGACAGGCGGACTGAACAATATCGCCGAAATCGGTGGCGCTGACGGTGTCGGGTAGCAGCTGGCGCTGTTGCAGGCGTTCTCCCACGCGAATACCAAGCGTGCGCCCCACGCAGGAAACTTCCAGCGAGTGGGTCAGGCGATTGTGCACGTGGTCATTGGTGGCCAGCGGATGGACCTGGGTCTTGCGGGCCAGCCGCCGGAAGGCGCCAGAAAAAATGATCTTGTCGTGGTCGCGCAGAAACGCGGTACGGCCACTTTCATCCTTGGCGCTGCGTCCGCCCAGGCGGGCCTTGTTCAGTAACTGATGCCAATCCATGGGGTTCCCCGCTACATGCTTGCAGGCCACATGCTACACGCAGGCTAACCTTGCATGCGACGACTTTGTGCCACACCCTCTGTGCATATTGTATCTCTCGTTGCGAATTTTCGGAGGCATTTATGAATCTGGATAAACCGCTACTGATGTTGGTGACCAGCGCATCGCAAATGGGGCAGGGCCAGCAGACTGGCCTGTGGCTGGAAGAATTCGCCGTGCCGTATTTGTTGTTCCGGGAAAACAATATTCCGGTGGTGGTCGCGAGCCCGAAAGGGGGCAAGATCCCGGTGGACCCCAACTCGGTGCCGGATGACAGTGAGAAAGAGGCCTGGGCTGACGCCATTACGGCCTTGCAGGATACCCGTGAACTGGAGGCCGTCTGGGAAGATGGCTACTGCGGAGTCTTTGTACCCGGCGGCCATGGCGCCATGTTCGATATGCCGGACAACCCGCTGGTGGCGGCGGTCATGGAGCGTACCTGGGCACAGGGCGGCCTGTTAGGCGCGGTATGCCATGGCCCGGCAGCACTGGTGGGCCTGCGCAACGAAGAGCGCGCACCACTGGTGCAGAACAAGACGCTGGCCTGCTTTACCAATAGCGAAGAGCGGGAAGTGGGGCTGGATGAGATCATGCCGTTTCTGTTGGCCACCCGGCTTGAGGAGCTGGGTGCCCGTCTGGATCTGGCGGAGGATTTTACCCCCCATGCGGTCACTGACGGCAAGCTGGTCACCGGGCAGAACCCACAATCCAGCCGCGTGGTGGCCGAGGCGGTGATTGCACAGCTCTATAGCGAGTAGCGCCTGGCGGTAGGCACGCTATCCTCGCAGTGCGTCAGGGCTTGCCGTATTGTTAGGCTCAGCCTTGGTGGTGGGTTGTGGTTGCCACTCCCTGCGGGCGCCTTATTATTCATGTCTGGATTTATCGTCAGGAGAGATCATGGGGATTTATGATTACAGCGCCACCACCTTGAGTGGTGAAGAAAAATCCTTGTCCGAGTTTCAGGGCAAGGTGTTGCTGATCGTCAATACGGCCAGCAAATGCGGGTTCACTCCCCAGTTTGAAGGGCTCGAAGGGCTGTATGACGATCTCAAGGACAGGGGGCTGGAGATTCTCGGTTTCCCGTGCAATCAGTTTGGCAAACAGGAGCCTGGTGGGGCTGAAGAAATTGGTGCTTTTTGCCAGAAGAACTATGGTGTCAGCTTTACCATGTTCGACAAGATTGATGTGAACGGTGACAACGCGCATCCGCTCTATCTCTTCCTCAAGAAGGAAGCGCCGGGCGTGCTGGGCAGCAAGGGTATCAAGTGGAATTTCACCAAGTTCCTGGTCAACAAGGACGGCAAGGTGGTGAAGCGCTATGCGCCCACGGACAAACCGGAGTCGATCAGGAAAGACGTCGAATCTCTGCTGTAGGGCGCGTGCTGGCCCTGATTGTTAATGGCTCCCTTCTCGCGTGGAATCGGGGGCCGTTTTCTTTTTCTTGTCCTGGTCGTAATGCCACTTGATGGCGAAGAACATGCCCGTGCCAAACACGGCCAGCTTGAAGACAAGAAAAATGATAGGAACCCAATGAAACATGTCGGGTATCTCCAGCCCTTTGACCTGACAAGGAGAGGCATGACGCAAAATGCCACGGGTTCTCTCCATTTATGCCGATAGATTCTAGGCCAGGCCAACAAGCCTTCGATATTGGACATAGTGTCTCAGGACGTTATGTCGTAGTGGACGGATCAATCCGGTTTTTTGCGTTCCAACATTTCAAAGATCATCATTCCGATGAGCATGGCAGCTACGAACACCACGGCCTTGAGACTGCCCGTGCCGAGGGCCACCAGCGCCGGGCCCGGGCAGAAGCCGGCCAGCCCCCAGCCCACACCGAAGCCCAGCGCCCCGAGTACCAGACGCTTGTCCAGCTTGCGGTTGGTGGGCACCTGAAAGCTGTCACCAAACAGGGGAGCGGATCGCTGCCGGGTCAGGTAGAAACCGATGGCCGATACCGCAATAGCGCCACCCATCACCAGGGCCAGGGACGGGTCCCAGTTACCGGTGATATCCAGAAAGGCCAGCACCTTGGCCGGGTTGGCCATGCCGGCGAGCAACAGGCCGAGGCCAAAAATCAGGCCGGCCGCAAAAGCGGTGATATGACTGCGATGCATTATCCCCCTCCCAGCAGATGGCGAACCACAAAGACGGTGATGAAGCCGCTGGCCATGAAGGCGACAGTGGCTGCCAGGGAACGGGGGGACAGGCGCGATATGCCGCACACGCCGTGGCCACTGGTACACCCGGCGCCGTAGCGAGTGCTTATGCCCACCACCAGGCCGGCCACGATCAGAAGCGGGAGGTCGGCATCGATTACCATTGCGGGCAAGTTCCCGGCCAGTGCCCAGACGGTGGGGGCGATGAACATGCCGAGGATAAAGGCAATTCGCCAGCCCCGGTCCTGCGTTGCCGGGCGCAACAGGCCGCCAACAATGCCGCTGATACCGGCGATGCGACCGTTAGTGTGCAATAGCAACAGGGCGGCCAGGCCGATCAAGGCGCCGCCGGCCAGGGAGGACCAGGGGGTGAGGGCGTTCCAGTCGATGCTCATGGGGTGTCGCCGCAGAAGCGCTGATACAACACTTCCAGTACGGCCAGGGCGTCCGGGTTGGCCACCTGGTAGAACACCTGCTTGCCTTCCCGGCGACTACTGACCAGCCCTTCGCGACGCAAAATGCCCAGTTGCTGGGAAAGAGAGGGTTGGTAAACACCCACCAGGGGCTCCAGTTCACTGACACTGCGTTCGCCTTCAGCAAGGCGGCATAGCAGCATCAGCCGGTCCGGATGGGACAGGGCCTTGAGTAGTTGGCTGGCTTGGAGGGCATTGTCACGCAGGGTATCGGGGTTAATCGCAATCATGAAACGGGTCCAACAATATATAATTAAGTAAAAAATATATTGATGAGACGTAGACCTCAAGTCTTTTTTGAATTTTGTTCATAAAATGCAGGCTGAGTCAGCTGATGGGCGCGGTGAAAGGCAGCACCCCGTAATAGACCGCGAAGAAATGGCAGATACTGCCGCCCATGACGAACAGGTGCCAGATGGCGTGGTTGAAGGGAATAAAGCGGTCCGCCAGGTAGAAGATCACGCCCACGGTATAGGTGATGCCGCCGGCCAGGATCAGCCAGAAGCCGATGTCATTGAGTTTGCTGGTCAGGTCGTTGGAGGCCACCAGAATCAGCCAGCCCATGGCCAGGTAAATACCCACGCGCATCAGCTTGAAGCGGTGCCCGTACAGGGCCTTCAGGGCGATGCCAGTGAGCGCCAGCGCCCAGATCACGGCAAACAGAATCCAGCCGGTTTGGCCGCGCAGATTGACCAGCAGGAAGGGAGTGTAAGTGCCCGCAATCAGGCCATAGATCGCACAGTGGTCCAGCATCTTGAAGGCGGCGCGCCACTTCGGGTTGCGCAGGCTGTGATAGAGCGCGCTGGCGCTGTAGAGCAGGATCAGGCTGGCGCCGAAAATACTGAAGCTGACAATTTTCCAGGGGTCGCCCAGCAGGCTGGCCGACACCACCAGGATTACCGTGCCGGCGATGCTCATGGCCGCGCCAATGCCATGAGTCAGGCCATTCAACCACTCTTCCAGAATCGAATAAGGAGGTTCCGGATTGGGGGCTACAGCCATTGGCGGTCTACTTTCGGTTAACGGATGAGGTTGCATCATGCCGAGACGTCGACCCGGGTGTAAAGCGCCAAATCGGACAGATCGGCAGATTGATTTTTCCTATGTGCGCGATAACGCAAATGCCTTGCCAGTCCAGGAACGTCTGTGGCGGTACCGCGTCTGATTATGTAGAAACAAGCGTTGTAGCAACAAGAAGAGAGGGCCGAAAGGGCGTCGCCATTGAAATGCGCTTGGCGAACCCAATGGTGTTAGGGAGTACGTTTCCCGGCAATCAACGGGAGCGCCCTTGGCTCTGCTGGCAAGGACAATACTGGAAAAGGAGGCACTCCATGATTGAACACAACAAGCAGGTCGCTGAAGAACTGAGCAAGCTATTGGCCGAGAGTTACACCCTCTATCTCAAGACGCACAAGTATCACTGGAATGTGACCGGCCCCATGTTCCACAGTCTGCATCTGCTGTTCGAGCAGCAATACATCGAGCTGGCGGAGGCGGTGGACACCATTGCCGAGCGTATCCGCGCGCTGGGCTGGAAGGCGCCGGGCAGCTATGCCGAGTTTGCCAAGCTCTCCACGGTGCAGGACGCCACCGGCGACCCGGATGCGTCCGGCATGATCAAGGAGCTGGCAGAAGACCACCGTCGGGTGGCGGAGCGTGCCAACCGGGTATTGAAGCTGGCGGGCGAGCATGAAGATGAAGGCTCTGGTGCGGTGGCCAGTGATCGTATTGAAATTCACGAAAAGTCTGCCTGGATGTTGTCTGCCCATCTGGGCTGATCGCGCCTCGGCGCACGCATTTTCTTAACCCATGACCCGGGCCGACATTCGTCGGCCCTTTTTTGTGCTGGATCTTTTCCTGGCAAGGGCGGCTCCCTGAGCCCTCGTCTGATAAGGTCAAAATTCTGCAGTTGGTGAAAAAGCTGCACCTGATACGGCCGTACCTGTGCGACAATTGGTACTAACAAGTACCGTTTAGATCGGGGAGAACACGATGAAACGTTTTTGGATGGCCCTTGGCCTGACGCTGGCCCTGTGGGGCTGTGGTGAGGAACCGCAGGCGGAGGCCCCGATGCCGCAACCGGTGAAGTTGCAAACCGTGAATGGTGGCGACGGCACGTTGCGCCACTACCCGGGCAAGGTGGTCGCCACGGAAGGGTCCGAGCTGGCTTTTCGGGTGTCCGGCCAGATGGAGCGTTTCCCGGTGCGGGCCGGGGAACAGGTGAAGAAAGGGCAGTTGCTGGCGGCGTTGGACCCAGCGGATTTCAACAATCAGCTGGCCGACCGCCAGGCCCAGTATGATCTGGCCGAGAGCCAGTATCAGCGTGGTATCAGCCTGCGTGACCGTGGGGTGATTTCCGAAGCCCAGTTTGATGAGATCCAGGCCAAGCGGCGCCAGGCCCAGGCCGCCTTGAGCCTGGCCCGCGACAATGTGAACTACACGCGCCTGAAAGCCCCTTACGGTGGCACGGTGGCCCGTACCGAAGTGGAGAACTACCAGTTCGTGCAGGCCAAGCAGCCGATTCTCTACCTGCAGGGCGACAAGAACATTGATATCGAATTTGCCGTCTCCGAGCGCTTCTTTACCAACCTGCGCAAGGACGGTGAGGACTACCAGCCGGATGTGCGCTTTGAAGGGGCTCCGAATACCACCTTCAAGGCCAGCTACAAGGAGCACGAAGCCAGTGCCGGGGATCGCACCCAGACCTACATCATTACCCTGACCATGCCCAACCCTGAAGGCATCATGGTGCTGCCGGGCATGAGTGTGGATGTGGTGATTGATCTCAGCCAGATCATGCGGGCCACGGACGCCTTGCCGGAAGTGCCGGCCGCGGCGGTGTTCAGCCCGGATGGCAAGGATGGCGCCCATGTGTGGAAGCACCAGGACGATGGCACCGTGAGCGCCGTGCCGGTGACGCTCGGTGAAGTGGTCGGTGGCGGCGTTCAGGTCACGGCCGGGCTGGAGCCGGGTGACCGGATTGTGGTGGCCGGCGTTCACCGCCTGAAAGAAGGGCAAGCCGTTCGCGAGCTGGTGAAAGAGCGGGGCCTGTAAATGAATATTGCCGAGTACAGTATTCGCCACAAGGTGGTGAGCTGGTTATTCACGCTGATTCTGCTGGTCGGCGGGGTGGTGAGTTTTACTCGCCTGGGGCAACTGGAAGACCCGGAGTTCACCCTGAAGATCGCCATGGTGATCACGAATTACGCGGGCGCGTCGCCCCGGCAGGTGGAAGAGGAAGTGACGCTGCCGGTGGAAAAAGCCATTCAGAGCCTGCCCTATGTAAAGAATGTTACCTCCATTTCCAGCAATGGCCTGTCTCAGGTGCAGGTGGAAATGAAACCGGAATACCGGGCCAGCCAGCTCAAGCAAATCTGGGATGAGCTGCGCCACAAGATGACCGACCTGCAGGGCCAGCTTCCCCCGGGGGCCGGGACCATTCAGGTGATTGATGATTTCGGTGATGTGTACGGCATTCTGCTGGCGGTGACCGGCGAAGGCTATTCCTACCAGGATATGAAGGACTATGCCGACTACCTGACCCGCGAACTGGTGCTGGTTGAGGGCGTCGGCAAGGTCACCATTGGCGGTCAGCGTCAGGAGCAGGTGCTGGTGGAAATTTCCCGTACCCGGCTGGCATCGCTGGGCATCAGCCCGGACCGGATCTTTGGCCTGCTGCAGACCCAGAATACGGTGAATCCGGCGGGCAAGGTACGGGTGGGTGATGAATACATCCGTATTTATCCCACGGGTGAATTTCCTTCTGTGCAGAGCATGGGGGATTTGCTGATTTCTGAGCCCGGTGCCAGCGAGCTGGTCTACCTGCGCGACGTGGCCACCATCGAACGTGGCTATGCGGAAGTGCCCAACCATCTGTACCGCTTTAATGCCGGTCCGGCGCTGACCATGGGCATTTCTTTTGCCTCCGGCGTGAACGTGGTGGACGTGGGGGGCCGGGTGGATCAGCGCCTGGCGGAGCTGGAATACCAGCGCCCGGTCGGCATGCAGCTGGCGACGGTCTACAACCAGCCCAAAGAAGTGGATAACTCGGTGAGCGCCTTCATGCTCAACCTGGGTGAAGCGGTGGCCATTGTGATTGCGGTGCTGCTGGTGTTCATGGGGGTGCGTTCCGGCATCCTGATGGGCGGGGTGTTGCTGCTTACCATTCTGGGCACTTTCATCGTCATGAAAATGATGGCCATTGATTTGCAGCGGATTTCCCTGGGGGCGTTGATCATTGCCCTGGGCATGCTGGTAGACAATGCCATCGTGGTGACCGAGGGCATCCTGGTGGGCATGAAGCGTGGCCTGTCCAAACTGGAGGCTGCGAAAGAGATTGTCCGCCAGACCGTCTGGCCGCTGTTGGGTGCCACGGTCATTGCCATCATGGCGTTTGCGCCGATTGGCCTGTCTGACGACGCCACCGGTGAATACACCAATACCCTGTTCTGGGTGCTGTTGATTTCATTGATGCTCAGCTGGGTGACGGCGATTACGTTGGTGCCGTTTTTTGCCAATGTGTTCTTCAGCGAGAAGGATGTGGGTGGCCAGGACGGGGAGGGTGAAGACCCTTACGCCGGCAGGGTCTTTGTGCTTTATCGCCGCCTGCTGGACCGTGCCATCCATCATCGGGTGATCGCCCTGAGCGCCATGGGTGCGCTGTTGGTGATTGCGGTGGTCGGTTTTGGTTTCGTTAAACAGGCGTTTTTCCCGCCCTCCAATACGCCCATGTTTCTGGTGGACTACTGGTTGCCCCAGGGCAGCGATATTCGCGCCACCCAGGATGCTGCCGCCCGGCTGGAGCAGGCGTTGCTGGAGATGGACGGCGTGGAGCAGGTGACCACCACCGTCGGCCAGGGCGCGCAGCGTTTCATGCTGCCCTATGCACCGGAAAAGAGTTACCCCAGCTACGCGCAACTGATCGTGCAGGTCGCCGACCGGGAGCAGATCAATCCGACCCTGGCGGCGACCCGCGAGCTGATTCGAAACGAGCATCTGCAGGCGTTTGCGAAGGTGAAGCGCCTGATGATCGGGCCGAGCCCGGCGGCTTCCATCGAAGCCCGTTTCAGCGGGCCGGACCCGAAAGAGTTGCGGGCGCTGGGCCTGAAAGCCCAGGCCATCATGCACGACGATGGCGGACTGGAAAGCATCCGCCATGACTGGCGGCAGCAGGAAAAAGTGATCCGGCCCCAGTTTCAGGAAGCCCAGGCCCGGCGGGCCGGCATTACCCGTGAGGACCTGGATAACACCCTGGCGCTGAACTTCAGTGGCCGTGATGTGGGCCTGTACCGGGATGGCAGCAAGCTGTTGCCGATCGTGGCGCGGCCACCGGACAACGAGCGCCTCAGTGCGGACAACCTGAACGACGTGCAGGTCTGGTCGCCGGCTTACGCCACGTATATTCCCATCACGCAGGTGGTGTCGGACTTCAGGACCGAATGGGAAAACGCCCTGATCATGCGCCGCGACCGTAAACGAACCCTTGCCGTGCAGGCGGAACCGGATGTGCTTGGGGATGAAACGGCGGATCAGGTGCTGCGGCGGATTCGCCCGGCCATCGAAGCGCTGGAACTGCCGGTGGGCTACTCCCTGCAGTGGGGCGGTGAATACGAAGCTTCCAAGGATGCCCAGGCGGCGGTGTTCGGCAGCCTGCCCATGGGCTACCTGTTCATGTTCATCATCACCATTTTGCTGTTTGACGCGGTGCGTTCACCGTTGGTGATCTGGGCCACGGTGCCGCTGGCCATTATCGGTGTGACCTTCGGGCTGCTGCTGCTGAACTCGCCATTCGGCTTCATGGCATTACTGGGCTTTCTGAGTCTGTCCGGCATGCTGGTGAAAAATGGCATCGTGCTGGTGGAGCAGATCAAGCTGGATCGGGAAACCATGGCGCCCTTCGATGCGGTAGTGTCGGCCTCCATTTCCCGGGTGCGCCCGGTATGCATGGCGGCGGTCACCACCATTCTTGGCATGATTCCGCTGCTGTTCGATGCCTTCTTCGAATCCATGGCGGTGGTGATCATGTTTGGGCTGGGTTTTGCCACCGTGCTCACCCTGGTGGTGGTGCCGGTGCTGTATACCCTGGCTTATGGCATCAAGCCGGGTGCTGATCAGCATGTCTGATTAACGCGACACGCCCCACGCAACACGTCCCCGCGCGGTGTGCTGCATGGGGCGTGCTGCGTGCTGCGTGTTGCGTCTGAGTAGGTGCCAGCCACCTCCCTCTCTGCCACAATGTGCCCGCCTGACATTATTGACCATCCCAAATTGATGATCCCAAGGAGTACCGATGTTGCTGGCCATTGCCGCCGTGATTGGCGGTCTGATTCTGCTGGTGTGGAGTGCGGACAAGTTTGTCGAAGGGGCGGCCGGTACGGCGGCCCATGCCGGCATGCCGCCGCTGTTGATCGGTATGCTGATTGTGGGCTTTGGCACCTCAGCCCCGGAGATGGTGGTGTCGGCGTTAGCGGCCCTGGAAGGCAACCCGTCGCTGGCGTTGGGTAATGCCTACGGCTCCAATATTTCCAACATTGCCCTGATCCTTGGGGTGGTGGCGGTGATGAGCCCGATTCTGGTGAATTCCGCCATCCTCAAGAAAGAACTGCCGATTCTCACTCTGATTACCTTGCTGGCGGGCTACCAGCTGATTGACGGGCACATTTCCCGCATGGATGCCTGGATCCTGATCGGCGTGCTGGGGGTGCTGATGGGCTGGTCCATTTATGCGGCCATGACCGGCAAGGGGGATGTGCTGGCAGGGGAAGTGGAAACCGACCTGGCAGAGCACCCGCTGCCGCTGAAACAATCCCTGTTCTGGCTGGTGGTGGGCCTGATCCTGCTGGTGGTCAGCTCCCGGGCGCTGGTGTGGGGGGCGGTGCTGATTGCGCAATCCCTGGGGGTCAGCGACCTGATCATCGGCTTGACTATTGTGGCCATCGGCACCTCCCTGCCGGAGCTGGCTTCCAGCATTGCGGCGGTGCGCAAGGGCGAGCACGATATTGCCTTTGGTAACGTGCTAGGCTCGAATTTGTTCAATACCCTGGCGGTGGTCGGTATCGCCGGTGCCATCAAGCCCATGTCGGTGGATCCTGCGGTATTGCAGCGGGACTGGTCCCTGATGATGGGGCTGACGCTGGTGCTGTTCGTTATGGGCTTCGGCGTGTTGGGCCGCAAGGGGCAGATTACCCGGACTAACGGTATCGCCTTGCTGGTGGTCTATGTGGCGTACATGGGGTATCTGGGCTCCACCATGCTGACGGGCGGTTGATCCCCCGTTAGCGCATATGGCGGGTCATTGATTCTATTGGCATGACACCTAATCACGTGACACAGGGAAGCGGCAGGGTATGCGGGACACGGGAATATCGGAAAAACTGGAACAGCGCGCGTTCCTGTGGGCGCTGGTGGCGGTCAGTGCCGTTTTTGCCCTGCTGATTCAGCCTTTTTTCGCGCCCATTTTCTGGGCCTGTGCCATCAGTGTGGTTTTCTATCCCTTCCATAAACGGCTGCTGGCCCGCTGGCCGCAACGGCGCAACCTGGTGGCGTTGTTCACCTTGCTGCTGTGCGTGGTGTTAGTCGTGATCCCGGTGCTGGCCGTGGCCACGTCGTTCGTATCCGAAGGCGTCGGCCTGTTCCAGAAGGTGCAAAGTGGTGAGATCGATCTGGCCAGCTATGTGGACAAGATCAAGCATGCCTTCCCGGGCCTGCAGTCGCTGGCCGAGCGCTTTGATATAGACCTGGAGAAAATCAAGGAACAGGCGGTCAAGGCGTTCACCGGGGCGGGCCAGTTCCTCGCCAAGCGGGCGCTGGCTGTGGGGCAGAATACGTTCCAGTTTTTCCTCAATCTGGGCCTGATGTTGTACCTGGCGTTTTTCCTGATTCGCGATGGCGATTCCATGGTGGCCATGCTGATCCGCGCCCTGCCCCTGGGCGATGAGCGGGAAAAACTGCTGTTTGCCAAGTTCGCCGAAGTCACCCGTGCCACCATCAAGGGTAACCTGCTGGTGGCGATTACCCAGGGCGCGCTGGGCGGTCTGATCTTCTGGTGGCTGGGCATTCCCGGTGCCTTGCTGTGGGGCGTGGTGATGGCCGTGCTGTCGTTGATCCCGGCGGTGGGTGCGGGGTTGATCTGGTTTCCGGTGGCGCTGTACCTCTACGCCGTGGGGGACATGAAGGAGGCGACGATCCTGATTCTGTTCGGGGTCTTTGTCATCGGTCTGGTGGATAACATCCTGCGCCCGATTCTGGTGGGCCGCGACACCAAGCTGCCGGACTATGTGGTGCTGTTTTCCACCCTGGGCGGGCTGGCCATGTTTGGCATCACCGGGTTTGCGGTGGGGCCATTGTTGGCTGCCCTTTTCGTGGCATTCTGGGGTATCTTTATCCGTGAATTTAACGAGGACGGTGTCGCTGCGCTGCCGGTGGAAAGCGAGCCGGATGAGACACCTTCCGGGAGTGCGTAACGATGATTTTTCTGCGATTGGTGCTGGCGGCTTCTGTGGCCGGGTTGTCCGCGTTTGGTTGTGACGAAGACGACGACGTCTTCTCCAACGACAGCGCCCAACTGTACTTCCATAACCAGCTCACCCAGGTGGGTGGCGGCAGTGAAGACGATATCACCGTGGACCTGTTCGTGGATGACCAGAACACGGCAGAAGAAAGCAATGTGGCCTATACGACGCGGGGCAGCGTGAGCGCCAACAGTTTCAAGCTGGACGACGACAGCCAGTCGGTGGCGTTCGATGCCCGCGGCAGCAGTTCCGGCAGCTCCCTGGTTAACGGCCCGATCAACCGGACGCTTACCGGGGGCAACCGCTACACGGTGGTGCTGATGGGCGACACCACCCTGGATAACCGCCAACTGAAAACCTTCAGTCACCAGAAGATGGATGTGGGTAGCGGGCAGATCCGGGTGCGTTTTATCAACACACTGTCACGCCTGTCCGGGGATGAGCTGAGCGTCACCGCCAGCGGTAGCACCCCCGGTGGCCAGGCACTGGTCAGCGGGCTGGAATATGCCGACGGCAGCAGCTACGTGTCTCTGAGTGCCGGCAGCAACCTGGCGGTGACCATCAACAACGAAACCCAGGGCGTGATCATCGATGATGTGAGCTGCAGCGTCAGCAGCGGCCGCAGCTACGACGCCATCATCGCGTACACAGAATTCGACAGTGACGACGACCAGATTTCCCTGTACTGCCAGCCGTTCAGCAACTGAACGGCTGGAACTTCTCGCTACGAAAAACCTCTGAACTGCCAACCAATACCAAAAAGTGGGGCTTCTTCGTGATTAGGATGCCCTTTTTGCGTTTGCCTTGGGAGTAACTATGCGAATGATCGGAATGCTGGCGGTGGCCAGCGCAGTCGTCTTGTCCGGCTGTGGCGGTGACGATGATGACGTGGAAGATTTGCTGCGTCCGCCGGCCAGTCTCTACTTTCACAATCAGCTGACGGATTTTACCGACCCGGATGCAGCAAGTATTCGTGTGGATGTGATCACCAATAAGGCGTCAGATCCGCTATTTGAAGATGTGGGATATTCCACCGATGAGCAAAGCGGGATGAACCTGAAGCTGGCGGCTGATACCGAAACCGTCGATTTTCAGGTTCGCAATGCCGATGGCGACATGCTGGACAGGGAGATTGCTCTTAAGGCCGGGTCGAATTATACGCTTGTGCAGATGGGGGATGTGTCCGGTGCTTCCAGCGCCCTGAAACTGGAATCCTTCCTTCAGCAAACGCCTTCAGTACAGTCGTCGAAGGTGGGGGTACGTTTTATTCACGCCATGTATCAACAGGCAGATACGACTTTCTCTATCGGCACAATTCCAGGCTTGCAGTATGGCAAAGCCACGGCCTATTTTTCGGACACGCCCAATGGTAGCAGCCGTCTGGAAGTACAAGTAAAAGATGCTGCGGATGGCAGCCTGATCGAGACAGTGTCCTGCGCGGTTCAGGCGGGCAAGGTCTACGACGCCATCATTACCCACAAAGGATTTGCTGATCCCGACATGGCGATGTTCTGCCAGCAGGTTGAAGGCAGTTAATTGATTTTGTAGGTCGGCTTAGGGCGTAGCCGTAAGCCGACTCCACCCTGTCCTCTTGCTCCACCGCTAAAGGTCGGATTACGCCTTTCAGGCTCTCTGTGCCCTTGGGTAAATCTGACCTACGGGGAGGGCGATCTACCCCGCGTTTATTTCAGTCGCACCGACGGATCCAGTGTAGGTGCCGTCAAGGGTGCTCCCTGGTAGGCGGAGACCTCGCCAAAGCGATCGTTGGGCCATTGTTGCCAGTCGCTCACCGCCTGATTCAGCCGCTCCTGATCCCGGCCGACAAAATTCCACCACAGCAGTACCGGCTGCCCCAGCGGCTCGCCGCCCAGCAGCATGATGCGGCTGTCGGTGGAGAGTGTGAGAGCCAGGGTGTCGCGGCCCTGCCCCAGATAGTAGAGCTCGCCGGTCTTCAGGGTTTCCCCTTCCAGTTCAGCATGGCCTTCATTGATACACAGCCCCAGCTCGAAATCGGCAGGGACGGGCAAGGTCAGCTGACAGGCTTGTGTGGCCACAATATCGGCGCTCACCAGCGGCGAGAACACCGCCGCTGGAGAACGTCGCCCGGCCAGCTCCCCCACCACCAGAGTGATCTCGGCGCCATCCTGTTGCCATCGGGGCAAGTCAGTGTGGTGGGCAAAGGCTGGCGGGGTATCTTCATGCTCGGCGGGCAGGGCGATCCAGAATTGCAGGCCGTGCATGGGGCCGCTGAATCCTGGCGGGCTTTCCTCGGAATGGCAGATGCCATGGCCGGCGGTCATCAGATTCAGCTGGCCGGGGGCGATAACCTGTTCGTAACCCAGGCTGTCCTTGTGCAGCAAGGCGCCCTCAAATAACCAGGTCACGGTCTGTAACCCGATGTGCGGATGGGTGCCCACATCGACCGCGTTGTCGGCGCTCAGGTCGGTGGGGCCGATGTGGTCGAGAAAACACCAGGGACCAATGAGCCGTTGCGAGCGGCTGGGCAAATGCCGAATGATTGGCAGGCCGCTGCCGAGGATACTTTTGCGCGAATCGACAGGCTTCAGGGTAGGCTGGCTGGCAAGGTTGGGGCATTCCACCGTTTCGCCGCTGGCGTGGGTATTGCTCATGGCTGTCTCCGTGGCATAGTTCAGGTGCGGGGTGTCACTGCGCTTCGAGTATGGAACGCGGTGACAACAAGGGAAAGCAAGGGAAAGGACACGCCTTATGGCCACGGTCAGCCTTCACAGCCACCATCATTATGCCCAGCAGATCAGCGCTCGCCAACATCAGCTCTGTGCCGATGAAGGCGCGGCAATGGGGGGCGAAGATAGCGGCCCCAACCCGTATGAACTATTGCTGTCCGGGCTCGGTGCCTGCACCTCGATTACCCTGCGTATGTATGCCGAGCGCAAGGGGTGGGAGCTGGGCGATATTGATGTTCGTCTGGATTTTTACCGGGATGAGGCGGGCGGCGAGCACATCGATCGTACCCTGGCCTGCAGCGCGCCCCTCAGCGATGAGCAGCGGCAGCGCCTGCTGGAAATCGCCGCCAAAACGCCGGTGACCAAAACGGTTCGGCAGGGCGTTGCCATTACCAGCATGTGGAAATAAGCGGCGATTTGTCCCGGCTTTTGGCATACTCGCGCCTCCATTGAATCAGCGGAGTCCCTTGTATGTTCAAGGTCAACGAATACTTCGATGCCAAGGTGGCATCCATTGCCTTTCAAACCGAATCCAAGCCAGCCACCGTCGGCGTGATGGCGCCGGGAGATTATGAATTCGGCACCAGTGAGCACGAAACCATGACGGTAACCAGTGGTGCCCTGACGGTGAAGTTGCCGGGCAGTGCCGATTGGCAGACGTTTGCTGCCGGTGAGACTTTCGAGATTGAGGCTAACCAGAAATTTCAGGTAAAAGTGGCCATCGATACGGCCTATCTTTGCCTGTACGGCGAATAATCTGCCCGGCCAAAAGAATAAGAGCACCTGCGAAAAACAGGTGCCAACACCAGGGGGAGCCTGATGCCATTATTTCCTGCCAGGGATGGCGCCACGCTACGCGTGCGTTTGCTGGGCCGTGGTCAGCCAGTGCTGATGCTGCATGGCCTGGGCATGCAGGGGCGTGACTGGCTTCCCTTTGTGTTTCCCTTTCTGCGTCGTTTCCAGTTTGTGATTCCCGATTTGCGCGGTGCTGGCGGTTCCGCTGCGGCCCGTTTCAACCAGGCGGACGTGTTCCACAATCACATGCAGGACATGGAAGACCTGGTTCACCATTTCGGCCTGCGGGATTTCCTGTTGGTGGGCTACTCGCTGGGGGCGACCACCAGCCTGCACTGGCATGCTCATGGGGATTTTTCCCCGGTAAAGCGCTACCTGCATATTGATCAGTCTCCGTGCACGGATAACAAGGCGGACTGGCCCCACGGGTTGTTTGGTGAACGCCAGGGACACTTCTATGCGCAACTACGGGAGTTGCTGGCGCTATTGGACGCAGCCCCGGATCAGGGCGATATCGCCAGGCTGGCTCCGGGCCTGCGCAACGCCGTGCTGATGCGGCTGACGGATATTCTCGGCCAGATAGCGGGCCACCAGGGCCTGCATTCCGCGTTTAGCGCCACGACCCGTTGGTCGTCCTTGTGGGCGCGCATACTGCCCCTGGCAGAACTGGCGGATATCCGTGCCTATCTGCATGCCTACCTGTTTGGTGCCCACGATTACCGGGCTTCGGCGGCCGACTTCAGGGTGCCGGCTACGGTGATCACCGGCGCCCGCTCGCCGCTTTATCCGCCCGAGGGCCAGCGGGAATTTGCCGAGCTGATCGGTGCCCGTCACGTGGTGTTACCCAGGTCCGGCCATGTGCCGCTAATGAGCCAGCCATTGGCGTTTACCCGCGCACTAGGTGACTTTTTGGCCGGCACGGAGTGATTTTGCGTGTCGCGTGCGGCGTGGTGCGTGCTGCTTCTCTTCTCTGATAGTGGAATGCTATTTCGCCCTCCCTCTTTTTCTCGCTACCATAGC
>NZ_LWEZ01001724.1:0-931 GCF_001634945.1 Alcanivorax sp. HI0044 | reverse complement strand
ATCCGGTATGGCCGTGCGGAATGAATCCGCCAGGCGGCGCTGAGTATCCACATAGATAGGAGCAGACAGCTCACTTTTCTCTGCCGGCCGGGAGTCCCGCTGCTGGTTCAGCAGCCAGTCAGTCACCGTTTCCGGCACGTTATCCACTACCTGGTCAGAAACACCAAAGCTGTAGTCCTGCTGGGGTTCGGCTGCTACAGCCAGCCCCGGCAATAGACATACCAAAAGCCATTTTTTCATGGTGCGGCCCTCCCGAATTGTTGACTGAGTTTCTCTGCATAGGCCAGTTCATCCGCCGAGAAACCATATTGAGACTGCAATTCCTGAATGCCTTTTTTGTTATCACTCATCAGGTATGCCACCGCCAGATTCTGTCGAACCGGCCCCTGGCCATTGGCCAACTCCAGTGCAGTACGCAGTTCAAACGCGGCATCGTCATACCGGCCCACCAACAACAAGGCATAACCGTAATCATTGCGCACCTGTGATGTGGCCGGTGCCATGTCGCGGGCCTTTTCCAGATGCGAAATCGCCGACATGACCTCATGGCGTTTCAGCAACACCATGCCCAGGCCATGCTCACTGCGGCCATCACCACAACGGTTGGCCAGGGCCCGATATACCTCTTCCGATTCTTCCAGTTTGCCGGACGCCGCCAACAACTGTCCGTAGCGCAACCAGTGATCGATGGCGTTCATCGGATCATTTTCCAGCTGCGCCAACGCTGCATAATTTCGCCCTTTGGCCATCAGTGTATCGACCATTTCCAGGTCGACCCTCTGCTCTGGCTGCAGCGCATCCTTGCAGACAATGCCAGACACATCCACGGTACCGCTTGCCTGTGCAGGTGCACCTTGGTGGGCGCAGCCCGCCAGCACTGCCAGCAGCGCCCCAGCGCACAGACCTCCCCAATTACTGCCACGCATGTCCC
>NZ_LWEZ01001723.1:0-628 GCF_001634945.1 Alcanivorax sp. HI0044 | reverse complement strand
TGGAAACCGTAAGCCGTATTTTTACCCGTTTCCAGCAACAGCAATGGCTTCGCGTTACCGGCCGCGATATTGAAATTCTTGATCGTGCCCGCCTGTGCGGCCAGAACCACGATCCCGCTTTGGAGCTCACAGAGTGACAAAACCTGTCGTCGCGATTCTTGACCGTAATCTGAAGGCCGCCCAGCCCGCCCTGAACAAAGCGCAGCGCATCGCGGCTGCGGCCGGGGCGCCGCTCCAAGTCATCGTCAATGCGTATTCTTCCGCTATGGTGCGTGCCGTTGGCCTGGATGCCGAACGCCAGCAGGCGGCCCAGCAACAGATCAGTAAAGCCTGGCACAAACGCGTCGCCGCACTGCTGGGTGAAGATGCAGGCGAGATCCGTGTTCTTTGGGAAAAAGACAGCATGGATGGGTTGCGCAAGGCCATACTGGCGCTGACTCCGTCACTGGTGGTGGTACATACCAGCGACGACAGTGCCCTTCGCCGCCACCTCTTTACCCCAAGGGACTGGCAATTAATTCGCAAGGCGCCCTGCCCGGTGCTTTGCGTGCATAGCAGGGAGTGGAATGCCTCCCCTCGCATTCTTGCCGCGCTGGATCCGGGCACCGGGGAAGCCTCCGATGACCGG
>NZ_LWEZ01001722.1:0-1229 GCF_001634945.1 Alcanivorax sp. HI0044 | reverse complement strand
GCCAGCATTTCGCCAGCCTGGGCGAAGACGCACCCACCTGGACGGAAATTCACGGCATGCTGTGCGCCCTGGCCGCTGGCCCGCACGAAGCCGGAGAAACGCCCCCGGTGGATTACGCCCATGAGCTGGACATGCCGGTTCCAGACGACGTGGCCGCAGCACTCGACCAGCTGCGCCAGCGCCTGGTTACCCAACTGCTCGGTGGCGAAACGGTGAACCTGCCTTGCCTGCTCGACCCCTACCAGGAAGAAGATGGCCAGGATCTGGCAAGCTGGTGTGCCGGCTTTATGACCGGCGTGTTCGTGAATGAACCGCTTTGGTATGAAAACGACGAAGAAACCATCGTTAATCTGCTGTTGCCCTTTATCCTGATTTCCGGCCTTGATGAAGACGAAGAACTGGATGCCCTGTGGGACAACACCCAGGTCGTCCGGCAGATGGCCCTGGGTATCCCGGAACTGATCGAAGAGCTGTTTCTTTGCTTTCATGGCCCGGATGAAGGTGGCGAACCGGCCTGATCCGGGACCGAATTCAGCGGCGCCCGGTGTTCCCGCTTGGCGCCATTTCTCCCTTTGCCACTGGCCCTTCCCTTAAGCCCACTGATCACACCGTCAGGCGTAACGTGACCCAGTTCCACGCCCTTGCCAGAGCAACGCTCTAGTCTTGCAAATTAAACCACCGAGACAAAAAACAGGTGGCACCGGACAATAATGATCAGGGGGAACGCGTGCGCGTCATAGTTTTGGCCAGCCTGCTGGCGCCGGTACTGGCATCCGCCCAAACAGAATCCCGGCCGGCCTGCCCGACACTGGCCCGGGCCAGCTTCACTTCGGCCGTTGAGAACCGCGAACCTACTGATGACATCAGCCAGGCGCCTGTCGATACGGCCGAGCTGTTTTTTTATACCGAAGTCCACGATGGCAGCGATCAGACGCTATACCATCACTGGTCGCTCAATGGTGAACCCTTTGTCGATGTGACCCTGGAAATTGGTTCCGATTTCTGGCGTACCTGGTCATCAAAAACCCTGACCGGCCTGGGCATGAAAGCCGGTGACACCTGGGCGGTATCCGTCACCGGCGCACAAGGCTGCGAGCTGGGGCAGTGGCAGGTGTCGCTGACAACCTCCGGCAAGGCAACCGCCGTTCCTGAAACCCGGAACACGCCTGCAGCCGCGACTGAACGGAAGCGCTCACCGGCTCAAAACAACACCGGCAATCCAGGCCATG
>NZ_LWEZ01001721.1:0-840 GCF_001634945.1 Alcanivorax sp. HI0044 | reverse complement strand
CCGGCCAGGGCAAACGGCCGCCGGGTGCGGTACTGTTGTGGCCCCTGATACAGGGAGACCACCCGCTGGGCATCATTGAGATCGCCAACACTCAGGGGTTTGATCAGGAACAGCAAACGTTGATCAGCGAGTTGCATCGCCCCCTGGCCTTCGCGCTGCAATCCGCGCAACGCCGCCAGCAGTTTCTGGACCAGACCGCCAGCGCCAACGCATAAACACTCTTCCCCGCTGCCTCAGTCAATGCCACGGGCGGCTTTGGCCGCTTTCAGTGGGGCGGACAGCAAGGCAGGCTTGCGCGGCACGATATCGGCCAGTGATGTCACCATCCGGGCCATGTCCGCATCCATATCCCCGGTGGGCAGAAAGCAATCGACAATGCGCACCTGCCGGCGCCGATAGCAAAAGCCCAACACCACAATCGGCACCGCCATCTGCTCGGCAATACGGTAAAACCCGGTTTTCCATCGCTTGGCGCCGGTACGTGTGCCCTCTGGTGCCAGGCCCAGCCAGAACGGCGTCTCGCGCATGACCGCAGTGGTCTGGTCCACCACATCCTCAGCGCTGTCCCGGTTCACCGGGATGCCCCCCAGCCAGTACATGAGCCGCCCCAGACGCCCTTCAAACAGGGTGTGTTTGCCCATGAAACGCACATGGACTCGCAAGGACTGGATGGCGCTGATGCCGATCACCCCGTCAATGTTTGAAGTGTGAGGAGCAACCGCCAGAACCACCCGGGACGTATTGGGCAAGCTGCCAACAATTCGCCATCCCATCGCCCCCAGAATCAGTCTGCCCAGACCCGCCAGCAGCCAGTGGCCGCGACGGGGCACCTGATCCCCC
>NZ_LWEZ01001720.1:0-799 GCF_001634945.1 Alcanivorax sp. HI0044 | reverse complement strand
AAGTCACGTTCAGGTACGGCTCCCAACGGCCGATGCCCGGCGCGTATTCCGCGAACAGGTTGTTCTCCCGGTAGCCGCTGCTGCCGGCGCCCCAGGCCTGCCAGACCCCCAGGGCCCCGTGGTCTTTTGTCAGGTCGCCGCCAAGGCTATGCAGGCTGTGGCCATCGAGGTTGTCGCGGCCTTCGCTCACATAGCGGCTGTGCCATTGCGTCTGCAGGCTGCCGTGTAGCGGGTTGGCCTCGCTCAGGGCGGCAGGCAGTAGCAGGGCAAGGCAGAGGTAATGCTGTGGATAAGGGCGACGTGGGGTTGGCACCGAAGCGGCTCCTTGCTGACGGTAAACCCTGACCTTATCAGAGAGGAGCGGAGGTGCGGTGAAGGTTCCCAGGCGACCGGCTAGGCTTTCAGTGCTTCAATCAACATGCCCATGGCCTTGCCCCGGTGGCTGATGGCATTTTTTTCCTCCGCGGGCAACTGCGCGGCGGTGCAGCCTTTTTCTTCCACAAAGAAATGGGGATCGTAGCCAAAGCCTTGCTCGCCCTGGGGTTCCAGCACGATGCGACCGTTCCAGTTGCCCTGGCAGATTAACGGGGTGGCGTCGTCTTCGTGATGCATCAATACAATCAGTGCCACGTAGCGGGCCTGGCGAGCCTCTTCCGGAATCTCGGTGAGCATCTCTACCAGCAGGGCGTTGTTTTTGGCGTCGGTGGCGCCGACCCCGGAAAAGCGGGCAGAGAAAATGCAGGGGCTGCCGTTCAGCGCGGCGACCTCGAGCCCGGAATCGTCGGCGATGGCAGGCAGG
>NZ_LWEZ01001719.1:0-2391 GCF_001634945.1 Alcanivorax sp. HI0044 | reverse complement strand
TCTTTAAAAGGCCTCGCATTGCGAGGCCTTTTTCGTTTCTGATCCCGCTACACAACTTCCTTCACCTGCGCTACCGTGAGCAAAAACCTTCACGGCAACCGGGCTCTCATCGTGCATCGTTCGCTCTTGATCATTATTCCCCTGCTGCTTTACGGATGCGACCAGACACCCACCGGCCGTGAGCAGCTGGCGCTGGTCCCCGAATCGATGATGGCAGACTTCGGCCAGCAGACGTTTGTGCAGATGCAGCAGCAGTTACCGGTAAGCGCCAACGAGAGTGCCAACCGGGAAGCACAATGTGTGGCGGAACAGCTCATCCAACGAATTCCCGCCCGTTTTCCCGGGGTCAGCCTGCCGGACACCTGGGAAGTGGTAGTGTTCGCCGATGCCACCCCCAACGCCTTTGCCCTCCCCGGCGGCAAGATTGGAGTCAACGAAGGGCTGCTGGAGCTAGCACAAAGCGATGATCAGCTGGCCGCCGTCATCGGCCACGAAATCGCCCACGTGCTGGCCAGGCATGGCAACGAACGGCTCACTCAGGAACTTGGCATCAAGGCAGTGTTATTTGTGATCGGGCTGTTCAGCGAAGGGGATGCGGATACCGAGAATATTCTGCAGGCTCTCGGCGTAGGCGCCTACCTGGGTATCGCCCTGCCGTTCAGTCGCAGCCATGAGGAAGAGGCCGATCTGATGGGACTGGAGCTGATGGCCAGCGCAGGATTCGATCCACGGCAGAGCACCGAACTATGGAGAAATATGGCCGCCGCAGGGAGCGCCCAGCCACTGGAGTTTCTCTCCACTCACCCGAACCATGACAGTCGCATCGAAGCCCTTCAGGAACGTATGGGGGCGGTGTTGCCGCTCTACCAGCAAGTCACGCCAGTGAATTGCGAACGGTAAGAAGCAGAAGCGAGTCACGAGTTTCGAGTTGCGGAACCCAGACATGCTCAACAAGATTTCGCCTTTCGAAACTCGCTTCTCGTCACTCGAAACTTTCCTGGTCAGCCGCCCACGGCTTCCTTAACGGAAACCTTCTCGGTCGCCGGCTGCCAGTTGTAATCCTTCATGTTTACGGTCCAGGTGCGGGCCATGAACTGGAAGGTCGCGTGGGGCCACAGGGCGGTGTTGCGGCCATCGGCCTGTTGGTACCAGCTCATGCACCCGCCGTTCTGCCAAACCGTGCCCTTCAGCTCGTCCTGCAGCTTGTCATTGAAACGATCCTGCACGTCCTGCTTCACGTCCAGCCAGGCATCACCGCGCTTATCCAGCTTGGTGATGGCATCCATCACATAGCGCACCTGGCTCTCGATCATGAAAATGATGGAGTTATGGCCCAGGCCGGTGTTCGGCCCCACCAGCTGGAACATGTTCGGATAACCGCTCACGGTGGTGCCCAGATAGGCCTGCGCTGCATCCTTCCAGTCATCCTGCAGACGACGGCCCGGCAGACCGGTGATCTCGAAATCCTTCATGTAGATACGCGGATCCACGATGAAACCGGTACCCAGCACAATGCAGTCCGCCTGCTGCTCAGTGCCATCACTGAACACCACGCTGTTTTCCCGGATTTCCTTCACCCCTTCGGTGACCAGCTCCACGTTGTCGCGGTTGAAGGTGGGGTAATAGTTGTTGGAAATCAGAATCCGCTTACAACCCAGCGTGTAGTTGGGCACCAACTTGCGTGCCGTCTCCTTGTCCTTCACCTGGTAATTGATGAAGGCTTTCAGCGCCGGTTCGGCCAGTTTGGCCAGACGCGGATTGAAGATCGGCAGCACGCGCGCTTCGTTGCTCAGGTAAAGGCGCAGACGGTGCAGCTTGCGCAGCGCCGGGAAGCGGCGGAATACCCACTTGCTCAGGCCGGAATAAGCACGCTCATCGCGAGGGATAATCCACGGCGGAGTGCGCTGTACCACGGTCAGGTGGCCCGCTTCTTTTGCCACATGGGGCACATACTGGATGGCACTGGCACCGGTACCGATGGACACCACTTTCTTGCCGGCCATGTCATAGTCCTGGTCCCACAGGGCGGAGTGGATGATCTTGCCCTTGAAGGAATCCATGCCCTTGAACTTGGGGAACGACGGCACATGCAGGGGACCACTGGCCAGTACCCAGTGCTGACACACCACCTGGGAGCCATCGGCCAGATTCAGGGTCCACAGGGCCGCCTGGTCGTCAAAATGGGCCCCGGTCACCTCGGCATTGAAACGGGTGTACTGACGCAGGTTGTGCTTCTGGCTCACACCTTCAATGTAGTTGTGGATTTCCTGCTGGCCACTATAGCGGTGGCTCCAGTCCGGATTGCCCTCGAAGGAGAAGGAATACATGTGAGACTGCACGTCACAGGCGGCGCCTGGGTAGCTGTTGTGGTACCAGGTACCGCCCATGCCA
>NZ_LWEZ01001718.1:0-825 GCF_001634945.1 Alcanivorax sp. HI0044 | reverse complement strand
CTGAACACTGCCTTCAATTTCCTCCAGGCCAAAACGCCAGGTGTCGGCGTTGACGGTGGTGGTCGTGGCGGCAAGAAAGCCAAAAGTAGCGGCGCAAATAAATCGATTAAGTCGCATGCCTTTACCTTGATATTGCTTGTGGGTGCCAATCACTACATTGCATCGGGGCAGGGCTGTCAAGGGAACGGCCTGCAACGCTGGCACCTCGGCAGGCTTGATGCGACCATAGGCAATGTTTCCCGGCGCGTTCCCGTCTGTGTGAGTTTTCCTGGCGGGAAATGCACAGGTAAAAGGTGATTGGGTGTATCGAGAGGGCAAGGCATTGATCAGACACATTCTGCGTACCGGTCTATTGGGCATGCTGCTGGCGCTGGCTGGCAGTCTCTGGGCAGAACAGCAGCCCGGTTCGCCTGAGCAAGTGCCGAGAGCGGAGGCCCAGAGTGAGATCGAAAAAGGGCCGGTGATTTCCCAGTTCCGGGAAAACTGGATCCTCGGTGAGCTGCGAGCCCTGCGCCAGGACATGATGGAATACCGCAACCAGATGAACCTGCTGGTCACCGACCGGGAGCTGGAAGTGGCCGACAAGGCCATGGGGTACGCCACTAATACCGTCACCTACTTCTTCTACCTGATCGCCGGTGCCGCCTCGATTCTCGCCCTGGTCGGCTGGTCCACCATTCGTGACCTGAAAGACAACGTGCGGGTATATGCGGAAAAGGAAATGGCGCGTCTGACCAGCGAGTACGAATCCCGCCTGGCGGACCTGGAGCGCGAGCTGCGCCGCAAATCCCTGTCCATCGCCGAGAACCAGGAAGAAATCGAGCG
>NZ_LWEZ01001717.1:0-582 GCF_001634945.1 Alcanivorax sp. HI0044 | reverse complement strand
CGTTTTACCAGAAGCAAATTGACGACAAGGATGACTTTCTGGATTTCCTGATCGAAATCGGTATTCGCATGGGGAACAAGGGCCAGCGGGGGCCACGATGAAACAGGCCGAAGAGCTGCTGGCACTACTGGAAAAAGCCGCCGGAGATGAAACCGGCCTGCCTCCGGTGCATCAGTGGAAACCGGAACGGCATGCGGATATTGATATGCGCATTGCCCGCGACGGCACCTGGTTTTATCAGGAATCGCCCATTGAACGGGAAAGAATGGTGGCGTTGTTTTCCACCATCTTGTTGCGCGAAGACGATGATTATTTCCTGGTTACCCCGGTGGAGAAACTGCGCATTCAGGTGGACGATGCGCCCTTTGTGGCCACGGAAGTGCAGCAGGTGAAAGAAGGCGAAACCACCAAACTGGTATTCACCACCAATGTGGGCAGCCATGTGGTTGCCGGCGCGTCCCATCCCCTCTGGGTCAATACTGACAGCGAAACCGGTGAGCCTTCCCCGTACCTGTGTGTGCGGGATAATCTCAATGCCCTGATTGGGCGCTCAGCCTTTTATCAGCTGGTCGACTGGGCCGA
>NZ_LWEZ01001716.1:0-748 GCF_001634945.1 Alcanivorax sp. HI0044 | reverse complement strand
TCACCTTCGATCAGGCCGCTCATTTCCAGGGTGCGGCGGAGCTGCACTTCGCCCCAGGCACCGCGCTGCTGGGAGTCGCCCTTCAGGGCCGAGGTGAGGTTGTTGGCTTCGGCGCTCATCTTCATGCCGATTTCCAGCACTTCACGGATTTTGCCGTTCATCTCGGTCTGGCCACGCACGGAGGATTCATGCACTTCGTTGACGCGCTTCTGGAAGCCTTCAATCTGCTCACGGAAAGGCTTGAGCATCACGTCGATGCTGGCCTTGCTGGTATCGGTGAAGGTCTTGCCCTTTTCCTCGAAGATCTTGTGGGCCAGGTTCTCGAATTCCTTGGTGAGGGACTGCCGGGCCTCGCCCAGTTGTTCTAACTGCTCCTTGTAGTGCTCTTCCTTGCGTTCCAGGTTGGTCTTCAGTTCGGTGTGTTCGGTATTCAGGCTAAGGTAGCGTTCATTCAAGGTCTTATGGGCTTGTGCATTTTCAGCGGCCTGGTCTTTCAGCTCCTGAATGCGGGCATTGGCGTCCTCCAGGCGTTTCTCGCTGGCACGGATATCGGACTGGGCCGCTTCCAGGCTTTTCTCTGCATGGTGTTTTTCATCACGGATGGTTCGCAATTCGTCCCGCGCCTGCTGCAGCTCTGATGTTGACTGGGTCTGGAGTTCTTGAAGGCGTGTTTGGCGTTCCTGAACACGGCTCTGCTCTGTGGCAAGCTCGGAAGTCAGCTTGCTCATTTCCAGTTCTTGCTGGTGAG
>NZ_LWEZ01001715.1:0-745 GCF_001634945.1 Alcanivorax sp. HI0044 | reverse complement strand
TGCCGTCGAGCAGGCGGATGTCGCGGCTCAGGGCCCACAGCAGCACCGGGGGCTCCACGCCTTCGGCGCGCAGGGTCTGGATAATGTGCATGACGCGCTGGCTGTCACCCTGCGCGGTGGCCTCGGTGAGGTCGAAGGGCGAGTAGCGACTGGAGTCGCCCACCGCTTGCTGAACGTCTTCCGGGCCGACCTGGCCGTCTTCTACCAGTAAAGCCAGCTTGTCCACTTCCTGGGCGGCGGCCAGCAGGTTCCCTTCACTGCGCTCAATCAGCAGGGCCAGGGCATCTTCGTTGGCGCGCAGGCCACGGCTGGTGAGGCGTTCCTGCAGCCAGTTGCGCAAGCCTTTCCCTTCAACTGGCCAGACTTCGATCACGGCACCCATTTCATCCACGGCTTTGACCCAGGCACTATTCCAGTCCTTGCGGCGGTCCAGCCGTGAGCAGCGGATCAATAACAGGGTGTCACTACTGGCTCCGCCTTTCAGGCCGGCGAGCACATCGCGAAGAATCTGGCTGCCGGTCTTGTCCGGGCGTTTATCGTTGAGTACCAGTTCAAGAATGCGGCGGCCGCCGAACAGGCTCATGCTTTGCGATTCGTTGAGCAGGGCGTTCCAGTCGATACCGGTATCACTGGAAAAACGCTGGCGTTCGTCAAAACCCTGGTCGCGGGCTGCCCGGCGCAGGTCGTCAAGCAGTTCTCCCTGTTGCAGCGGCTCATCGCCGGCCACCAGATAGACGGGCAGCAT
>NZ_LWEZ01001714.1:0-23082 GCF_001634945.1 Alcanivorax sp. HI0044 | reverse complement strand
CACGAACTGGAACATGACTTGATTCACCTGATGTACTTCAAAAAGAACAAGTTCATGCACAACCTAATGATGATGGGTATTTATCTACTGCGTCCCAACGTGATCAACCCCTGGATCCGCCGGCACCTGCATTTTCATCACCACAAAAATTCCGGCAGTGAAACCGACCTTGAAGAGCGCGGTATTACCAATGGTGAAAAGTGGGGAATCAAGCGCCTTCTGATGGTGGGCGATGGCATGCTGGCCGTCTACCTGCGCGCATGGCAGTACCTGACTGAACCCGGCAAGTTGTACAACCGCGGCTTGATCACCAAGCAAGATGTGAAGAACGTTCGCCTGATCGGCCTGGTCAGCTACAGCCCGCTGGGCATCGCTACCCACGCTATCTGGCACTTCTTCGTGTTATTCCACCTGGCTAATGCCTCGGCCTGGTTGGTGGGTGCTGAAATCCCTTGGCCGAACATGGTCACCGCACAACTGAGCTGGATTACACCACTGGTTGTTGTACTCATCGCCCCAAATATGTTGCGCACATTTTGCCTGCACTTTATTTCGTCCAACATGCATTACTACGGCGATAATGAGCAGGGGAAAATCACCGAACAGTGTCAGGTACTGAACGTATGGTGGCTGTGGCCTATGCAGGCTTTTTGCTTCAACTTCGGCAGCACCCACGCGATTCACCACTTTGTGGTTCGTGACCCTTTTTATATCAGACAGATGACCGCCAAGCAGGCCCACAAAGTGCTCAAGGATAATGGGGTGAGATTTAATGATCTGGGCACCTTCCGGCGGGCCAACCGAATGCACGAGACAGCTCAAGCAGCTTGAAAAAAACTGCGTGAAATAATAAGCCCGCTATTTACGGGCTTATTATTTTCGGCGGCAACGACACTGAAATCACTGCCTCATCCCATATGAAAATCGACTGGCGATCAGCTGGCACCGATAACCGCGCCGAAGATTTGCGAAGGTTTTATCGATCTATCAGAAGAAAAAGAAACCGCTATAGCAGATTATTTATCTGACCGCGCCCCCTCTGTCTCCACCAGATCAACCCTGGCCACTTTCCCGAAAAGCAGAAGGTGCCAAACCGGTCCAGCGCTTGAAAGCCCTGCGAAAGTTTGCCGTGTCACCGTAACCCAGCGTATACGCCAGCTCTTGAATGCTCATGTTCTGGCTTTTCAAGTATTCCAGGGCAAGGGCATGGCGGACCCCGTCGAGAATTTCCTGAAACGAGGTGCCTTCATCCAACAAGCGACGATGCAGGGTTCGGGGAGTCATGTTCAGAATGCGGGAGGTGACGGAGAGTGAGGGAAAATTCACCTGCTTGGCCAGCATTAATCGACGTACCCGTGCTGACACGGAAGCATCCGACACTAGGCTGTGCAGTTCCCGTTTGCAGAGTTTTTCCGCATGCTCGAAGGCGGCCGGGTCAGCGGTTCGCAGAGGCTGATCCACCACATCCAGTGGCAGAGACAAACCGGTCCAGTCTTGGCCGTAGCGTACCGGGCATCGAAACAGGGACTCAACGAGTTCCGGGTCATAGGTTTCGGAAAAGGCAAAGCTGGCTTTGGCTACCTGACAATTACCCAGAGTAATGAAATCGAGTACGTTCTTTACCGCCACCACGACTGCACCCAGCAAGAAAGGACCCACCTCACCCAACGGCAGCAACTCCCGGATCTGCAGGTTTAGGTATTTGCCATCCACTTGGTGGCTTACCATCACTAAGTTAATACGCAGAGGGATAAAACGCTCAAGTATCTCAACGACCTGGCGCACAGAACCACTGTTCATGGCCGCATAGCCCATCATGCCGTGATTATTTATGCGTAGACGCTCCCCCACCATCAGGCCCAACGCCGGCTCCCCCGTGATCGCCTCAGCCTCCAGAAACAGGGTACGGACCACCTCCCAGGGAACGGTGGCATCAGCCAGATCAAGATCAGCCAACGACAAATCATGAGCCGCCAGCCAAGGGGCAACGTCGACTCCCATCTCGATTAACTGGTCTGCCACCTGCCGAAGATAGTTGATGGATAATGCCCACTCCATCGGCTTATTCATGACTGACAAAACCTGAAAATTCGCATTGTCAATAAATGACCCCTATTTGTCTATAGACAACCTACCCCAGCACCGACCGCATATCTAGCATCAACTTCCACGGTTCAAAACCCGATAACCACAAACGAACAAGAAGGCAACAAAGCACAAAAAACCTTACTGATTGGTTGCTTAAATTAAGGGAGAACATCATGCGATATGTAAAACCATCAACTCTTTTTCTCGTGGTTTTCATGGCATTGGTTACCAACATCGCCCATGCCAGCATCAACGAAAAACGCACCCTCTGTGTATTCGATCTTGTCGGTGCCAACGGCGATTTCTACAGCATCATGAAGGACTTCAAGACCGCAGCGCTTGACTGGGGCGTGGACCTTGAACTCAAGCCCTACACCGACGAGAAAATTGCCGCCGAAGACTTGAAAGCAAAGCAATGCGATGGAGCACTGCTTACCGGCATCCGTGGTCGCCAGTTCATCAACTATACCGGCAGCATGGATTCCATCGGTGCCATTCCCAATTACGATGCCATGCGAATGGTGGTGTCTATCCTGGCCAGCGGCAACCCCAAGGTAAACCCTCACTTGGTTTCCGGCCCCTATGAATTCGCTGGCTTAGTACCCATGGGGGCGGCGTATCTTTTCGTCAAAGACAACACCATTGATACAGTGAAAGAATTAGCAGGAAAATCCATTGCGGTGCTGGAATACGACGTGGCCGAGGCGAACATGGCCAAGCGCGTGGGCATGTCGCCAGTGATGTCGGATATCACCAATTTCTCTACCCGTTTCAATAACGGCTCTGTAGATACTTGCTTCGCTCCCATCTTCGGTTATTCCGCCTTAGAGCTGTATAAGGGCATGCAGCCAGACGGCGGCATCATTAATCTGGTGCTAGGCCAGTTGAGCGCACAGTTAATTCTTCGCAAAGACCTTTTCCCCGCAGATTTTCCCGATCATTCCCGAAAGTACTTGGCCGGCCAGTTTGATCGCGCCATGCGTATCATCAATAACGCAAATAACGAAGTGAACGAAAAGTGGTGGATCAATATATCCGATAGCGAAACCACCCGTTACGACGAAATGTTTCGTCAGGCGCGTATCGATCTTGCCAACCAAGGCGTTTACAACAAGGACATGATGAGCTTACTGCGAAAAGTACGATGTAAAGGCGACCCCTCACGTGCTGAATGCGTCAATCCCGTGGAGTAATCAGGCTACTTTTTCTTTCAACTTCATCCTGCAATAACAAAACAGAAATATGTGAGGTTTTATTATGTTGGAAAAAATCAATCCCGATACCTTGTTACGTTTAAAGAAATGGGGCTACCTCGCCTGCTGGGCATTCTTTCTTCCCATGGTGCCCTTTTCCGCTCTGGTGGGGCGTGATCAGGGTACGCAAAACCTCTGGGCTTGGATGATCTTGGCGATATTCTTCATTCTGGTCCCGGTGGTAGATTACCTAGTCGGCAAGGATCCGGTTAACCCGGATGAAGAAAAACAGGTACCCGAACTTTCGCAGGACAAAAGCTACCGCGCCCTTCCCCTACTTTTGGCAACCGCCTGGCTGGGCCTGCTGTTCTATGCCGGCCATGTGTTCGTTAGCAATGATTATTCTTGGGGCGGCATGCTCGGATGGATCATGTCCATCGGCCTGCTTGGCGGCATGATCGCCATCAACTTGGGGCACGAACTGATTCACAAGGACCCGAAGGTGGAAAACTGGATGGGCGGCCTGCTGTTGTCGTCGGTAAGCTATGGCGGCTTCAAGGTAGAACACGTGCGCGGCCACCATGTACATGTGTCCACACCAGACGATGCCTCATCCAGCCGTTATAACCAGTCTCTGTATAACTTCCTGCCCAAGGCGTTTGTGCATAACTTCATCAATGCTTGGAGCCTGGAAAAGAAATACCTGGAGCGTAAGGGCAAGAAGAACATCAGCGTTCATAATGAACTGATCTGGTGGTACAGCATCTCCGCCTTGTTCGCCGTGACCTTCGGTATGCTCTGGGGTTGGCAGGGCGTGTTGTTCTTTGTTGGCCAGAGCTTCTTTGCGGCGCTGGCACTGGAAATCGTCAACTATATTGAACACTACGGCCTGCATCGTCGACAGCTGCAAACCGGCCGCTATGAGCGGGTCACCCCGGCCCACAGCTGGAACTCGAATTATCTAGTCACCAATCTTGTACTGTTCCAGCTGCAGCGCCACAGCGACCACCATGCCTACGCCAAACGTCGCTACCAAGTGCTGCGCCACTATAACGAAAGCCCACAGCTGCCGGCCGGTTATGCCACCATGATGCTGCTGGCCATGGTACCGCCACTGTGGAAGAAAGTGATGAACCCGCGGGTAGAAGCGTATTACGAAGGTGAGTTGGACCAACTGTTCCGTGAAGGTCCGCGCATCAATAACATCGCCTGATTGTTACTCCCTGTGAGCGCCCATACTGCGGCGCTCACAGGCGCAATGATTCATGCACGATTCACGCGTCTGCCCCAGTGTACAGAACGTCGAGTTACGCCTTCGGCCAACCCCAGCGGCACATCCCCTTTACCTAGCAACGCTCTCGTAGGTCGACTTAGCCGAAGGCGCAAGCCGACATCACCTGTTGATAACAGTTAATCGTCATCGTGCCGAAAGAATGCCTGAATGCTGGAAAAATCCTTATCCGAGTAGCCATGATTTCCATGGGTGGCATACAAGCTTTTTGCCAAGTTACCCATGGGGGTGGCGGACTGGGTGCTCAGGCCTGCTTGTAACGCCAGCCCCAAATCTTTATTCATCAGTTTTACCGCAAAGCCACCTTCGTAGCCCTTCGCAGCAGGCACATTGTCCATGACTCCGGGCCAGGGGTTGTACTTGTCTAGTGACCAGTTATCACCGGAGCTGGCTTTCATAATATCGGACAGCACCGCCGGGTCGAGGCCATGGTCGACGCCCATCTGCAACGCTTCAGCAGTACCGATCATGTGAATGGCCAACAACATGTTATTGCAGATTTTTGCCAACTGACCGGCACCACTATCCCCAGCACGAAACACCTGCGCGCCCATGCATTCCAGCACCGGCCGGGCACGCTCGATGGCGCCTTCCGGGCCACCGCAAATAAAGGTCAGCGTGCCGGCCTTTGCGCCGCCAACACCGCCGGATACCGGCGCGTCGATCATGGTCCGGCCCTGTTCTTTGGCAATGCTGGCCACATCACGGGCGGTATCCGCATCAATGGTGGAACAGTCGATGATTAGCGCACTTTCATCAATGTGTGCCAGTACACCGGCGTCGCCTAGGTACAAGCCTCGAACCGCACCGGCGGAGGGCAACATGCTGACAACCACCTCAGCCCCGGCCACCGCTTCTGCCGCAGTGCCTGCCGCTTTAGCGCCCTCTTGGACAACAGCCTCCAACAAGGCTGGCATCAGGTCAAAGGCCACTACCTCGTGCCCCGCCTTAACCAAATTGACCGCCATGGGGGCGCCCATATGTCCAACGCCGAAAAAAGCAATTTTCATTGTTATCTCTCCCTCGCATATTGCTTGGTTATAGCAGCGGTGCTTGAGTCACGAATCACATCTGGTTCGCGCATCACAAGCAAGTTAGCGACTCAAACGCCGCGCCTACTGGGCACCTTTATTCAAAGAAACGACAAATCTTTCAGCACATTACGCGAGATAATCACGCGCATGATTTCGTTGGTACCTTCCAGAATCTGGTGCACCCGCGCATCGCGCACGTAACGCTCCAGCGGGTACTCACTGATATAACCGTAACCGCCATGCAGTTGCAGCGCCTGGTTGCAGACGTTGAAACACAGGTCCGTTGCCAGACGCTTTGCCATGGCGCACAACATGCTTTTATCGCTGTGATTCTGATCCAGTTTCCAGGCCGCCAGACGGACCATTTGCTGCGCCGCCACTAACTCCGTGGCCATGTCGGCCAGAGTGAATTGCACGGTTTGGAAATCGCCAATGGCCTGACCAAACTGTTTGCGTTCCTGCACGTATTGCTGGGCCTGGCGCAGGGCCGCCTGGGCCGCCCCCAGAGAGCAGCTGGCAATATTGATACGGCCACCATCCAGGCCGGCCATGGCGATGCGAAAGCCCTGCCCTTCTTCACCGATCAGGCAGTCCGCAGGAATGCGTGCATCTTCAAGAATCACTGCCCGGGTAGGCTGGCTTTTCCAGCCCATCTTGGCTTCGTTACGGCCGTAGCTGATACCCGGCGTATCCGCCGGAACGGCAAAGCAGGAAATGCCGCCGGCACCGTGCCCACCGGTACGTGCCATCAACACCAACACATCGGTATCGCCCGCGCCGGAAATAAACGCCTTGGCGCCGTTCAGCACATAATCATCACCGTCTTTTTTTGCGGTGGTGCTTAACGATGCGGCATCGGAACCGGCACCCGGTTCGGTAAGGCAATAGGACGCCAGTTTTTCACCGCTCATCAATGCTTCGGCCCAACGCGCCCGGATGGCATGGCTGCCAAAACGGGTGAGCATCCAGGTGGCCATATTGTGGATGGTGATAAAGGCGGTGGTGGAGGTGCAGCCCTGGGAGAGTTGTTCAAAGATCAACGCCGCATCCAGCCGGCTCAACCCCATGCCGCCGTATTCTTCATCGCAGTACAGGGAGCAGAAACCCAACGCCCCGGCTTCGCGAATCGCGCCTTTTGGGAAGAAGCTTTTGGCATCCCATTCTGCGGCAAACGGCGCCAGCGCTTTTTCAGAAAACTGGCGCGCGGTTCCCCGAAAAGCCTGCTGTTCTTCAGTGAAAGAAAAGTCCACGCATTGATCCTTTCAAGATCGTTTAATCATTCAAGACCCTTGCCGTAGGAGCGCAGCGAATAAAGTCGCTTGCGGCGCAGACAACCTGACGCTGGAATCGCGCCGCAAGCGACGCTCCTACGGAAAACCCCGTCACTTCAAATTAATGCTCATGTTTGGCCCGGCTGCCGCCGGAATATCAGAATCGAACCAGCGGCTGGTGACGGTCTTGGTTTCCGTATAGAAACGCACACCCTGCTTGCCATAGGCGTGCTGGTCACCGTAGAACGAGCCTTTCCAGCCAGTGAAACTAAAGAACGGCAGCGGCACCGGGATCGGTACATTGATACCCACCTGCCCCACTTCCACTTCGTGCTGATATTTACGTGCGGCGGCACCGCTGGCGGTAAAGATGGAGGTGCCGTTGCCGTAGGGGCTGTTGTTGACCAGTTCCAGTGCTTCTTCCAGTGAGTCCACGCAGACGCAGCACAATACCGGCCCGAAAATTTCTTCCTGGTAAATCGCCATGTTGGCAGTCACATCGGTGAACAGGGTCGGCCCAACCCAGTTGCCCTCCGGCAGCCCCTCCACGGTGCAATCGGAGCCATCCAGCAAACAGGTGGCGCCTTCCTGCTTGCCCTGCTCGATCATTTTCAACACCCGCTGTTTGGCAGCCGGGCTGATCTGCGGGCCATAGGCGGCCTCCGGGTCATTCCAGGCACCGGGACGAATCTGGGCAAACTGGCTGGCCAGCTCATCGATCCAGGCTTTGGAATCGCCCACGAACACTGCCACGCTGATAGCCATGCAACGCTGCCCTGCCGCCCCGCAGGACGACCCAACCAGGCTGCTGACCACCTGCTCCTTATTGGCATCGGGCATGATCACCATGTGGTTCTTGGCGCCGGCAAAACACTGCGCGCGCTTCATGTTGTCGGTGGCCGTGCGGTACACGTGCTGACCCACCGGCACCGAGCCTACGAACGACACCGCCTTGATGTCCGGGTGCGACAGCAGGGTATCCACCTGCTCCTTGCCACCGTGCACCACCTGCAACAGGCCCGGCGCCGCGCCGGCTTCCTGGAACAGCTCCGCCAGACGGTTGGGGGTCATCGGGTCCTGCTCGGAAGGCTTGAGCACAAAGGTGTTACCCGCGGCGATGGCTAGCGGGAACATCCACAGGGGAATCATGGCCGGGAAGTTGAACGGGGTGATCCCCGCACACACGCCCAGCGGCTGGGTCCAAGAATGGGTGTCGATGCTGCGGGCCACGTTTTCCACGGTTTCGCCCATCATCAGCGAGGCGATATTGGCGGCCTGCTCGGCCACTTCGATGCCGCGCCACACGTCCCCTTTGGCATCTTCGAAGGTTTTGCCGGTTTCCTGGCTGAGGATTTCAGCAATTTCGTCGTGATGCTCTTTCAGCAGCGCCTGGTAGCGCAGCATCAACCGGGCTCGCTCGGAGACCGGCACTTCTTTCCAGGTCTGGAAGGCGGCCTTGCCCGCCGCAATGGCCCGCTCCATTTCCTCGGCGGTGGCCGCCGGGGCCTCACACAGGGTTTCCTGGGTGGCCGGGTTGGTTACCGCAATCCACTGGTCAGTCTGGCTGGCAACAAATTCACCGTTAATCAGCAGGGGTAATTGGTGGGCCATCGGGTTCTCCATCCTTTTTCGGGCTTTCGGCTGGGCGCGCCAGCGTAAAGCGTGACTGCTTACAAGCGTTGTCCCTGTTGTAGCACAGCTTTTCTGCCATGCAGATAGCCACTTTTGACCAAGATGGACTATATTGCTGTTTATGGAATACCAGGAACGACCAACCGCCGAGACTTCCCGCTGGCCATTGCCCGACAGCGGCCAACGCACCGTGATCCCCCCGGCGGTGCTGACCAGTGTCCGCGATCATCCGCTTTGTTCTGGCTGCATGCCCCATGGGGTGGGCTTTTATCCGCAGGCCAGCGGGCACCGCATGGCACGCCAGCATCCGGCGGACGACCTGTTGATCTACTGTGTCTCCGGGGCAGGACAGGTGGCTTACGGAGGGCTGAGCCAGCCGGTTGAGGCCGGTGAGCTATTGCTGTTGCCTGCCGGGCTGGCCCATCGCTACTACGCCAACCCGCAGCGCCCCTGGAGCATTTACTGGGTGCATCTGGGCGGGCCTGAAGTGCAGGGATATTTCGACGAAATTGCCGGGCAACACCAGCCAGGCATCCGTAAGGTCCGGGTCGGCGTCCATTCCCGCCTGGCGGAGGATTTTCAGGCGTTGATGGCGGCAGCCACCAGCGCCCAGCCGGAACACCTGATTTACGCGGCCAACCTGCTACGCAGCCTGCTCGCCTACGCGGCCCTGATGCGCCGCCAGCACCAGGTACGCCACGCCACCCTGGATGTGGCACGGGTAAACAGCTACCTGCAAACGGCCATGGACCAACGCCTCAGCCTGGATACACTGATCGCCGCCACCAGCGATTTGTCCCGCTACCATTTTATTCGGGAATACAAACGCCAGACCGGGCAAACCCCCATGCAGGCGTTCCTGCGCATCAAGGTTAGCCATGCCTGCTACCTGCTGGATATCACCGACCAGAGCGTGGCCGCCATCGCGCTGCAGCTGGGCTACGATGATCCATATTATTTTTCCCGGCTGTTCAAGAAAGTGATGCGCGTTTCGCCGCAGCAATACCGCCAGGAAAGAGGAAAAAATTGAGCAGTTTATGAAAATTTCCAGGAAATTTTCATAAATTCAGGGGCGGCTTTCCCAGCTCATGGCGAGTACCTGCGGACTGTTTTCACACTGGAAAACATAGGCGCAACCGCTGTTGCCGAACCAGAAGGGAAGGGTGTCCGTTGAATCCAGCTGCAAAATAAATTTCATCGGCTTTTCGCAACAAGGGCAGGACGGGTAGGCCACCTCTTTTACCCAGTGCGGCCAACCGAGAAATTTGTCGCCCGGACGCGGGGCAGGGCGGTGCGCCTGGAGCAGGGCGACCATGCCATCGGGCATATCATCATCGTTGAGGGCAGCGGTTTCCTGGTGGTCTGGAAAATCCGTTACCCGCTGCCAGCCAGTCAATGATTGCTCGGGGAACGCATCCGGTATGCCCACCGGCAGGGCATCAAAACCACCGGCCTGCTGCCGGGGAATCACTCGTACCAGAGAAGCGTCGGAGAAGGGCAGGTGCGCGTGCCCCAACACTTCACAGTCTTCTTCCCCGTTGGTGCAATAGAACACTTGTAGCACCCCGTCACCGAATGCCGCGCGCCCATCCACCGGGACATCCTGGGAATCCAGCTGCACAAACAGCTGCATGGGCTGGTGGCAATGGCCACAGCAGGGCCAGGATTCACCCTCTTTCAGCAGTGGTAGCCCACCAAATTTGGAGCGTGCCCCCGGCACCGCCGGGCCGACTCGGGGGCGCCAACCAGGGCGGGACAGGGTAGCCAGCTTGTGCTTGATTTCTTCGGGTAACATGACTCGTCCTCGTACGGTCGTTTCATGTTCACCTTCACGCCAGCCTCACGCAATAAAGCGCCCACCGTTACCCGCTGCCAGGCAGGTTTTAGCGGTTAAGCGGCGTGCAATTATCTGCCCGACCCTGTTTTCCTGCCCAACGACGGGCCCCTTCAGGAGGGATTCAGGGTCAGGGTGGCGGTCATTCCCGCCGCCAGCACGGTGCCCTCGGGCAGGCTGTCTGCATCAATCGACACCCGCACCGGCACCCGCTGGGCCAGGCGCACCCAGTTGAACGTGGGGTTCACATCCGCCAGCAGGTTGGCCCCGGTGGGGTTATCCCGGTCGGCGATACCATGGGCAATGCTGTCTACGGTGCCATGGGCGCGGACACCACTGAGCAGGCGCACCTGCACCGCATCACCCACATGCACATTGGGCAGCTTGGTTTCCTCGAAGTAGCCGTATACCCAGAAGTCATGCCGATCGATCAGTGCCATATGCGCCTGCCCGGCGTGGGCATAATCGCCCGGATACAGCGCCAGGTTGGTGACGTAACCGTCCACCGGGGCGCGCACTTCCGTGCGCTCCAGGTTCAGCTGCGCCAGCGCCAGGGCGGCATTGGCCTGCTGCAAGCGGGCCAGCAACTGCTGCTGGCTGGCGGTGGCCCGTTGATGGCTGGCCTGGGCCGCCTGTAGCTGGGCCTGGGCCGCATCGGCGTTACTGTGGGCGTTATCGCGCACCTCCCGGGACACCGCTTCAGCGATACGATCCCGGCGCCGGGATTCCGCCTGGCGCATGGCAAACTCGGCCCGCGCCTTGGCGGCGCTGGCCTGGGCAGCACGAATATCCGCACCGGCCGCGCGGGCTGCCGCTTCGGCGGCGCGCTGGTCCGCCTCCGCCTGCTGCAGGGCATTCTGGTAACGGCTGCGGTCGATCACGAACAACAGATCGCCCTGCTGCACGGTCTGGTTGTCGGCCACTGCCACCTCGCTGACCAGCCCGGACACATCCGGCGCCACCTGCACCACACGCGCCCGCACCCGGCCATCCCGGGTCCAGGGGGAATACATGTAGTGCTGCCACAGGGCCCAGGCCAGCAAGGCGGCCAGCGCCACCATAAACAGGGTGACCGAGGCCCGAATCAGGGATTGGGTTTTCATGGTTTTCTCTCCTCCTTCCACCTCATTGCATGGCCAGCAAACCCAGGCCACCAAAACAGCAGAAAAATACGGCCACCCGAAACAACGGCGGGTGCCAAACATAGCGGTACAGGCCATAACGGCCGCCTACCCAGTCCACCGCCCACTGCAACAGCAGACTGAAGACAAACACCAGTAACAGGCTGGGCACCAGCGCATCCAGCACGGCAATTTCACGGGGCATGGGGCACTTCCTCCTGATGCGGTTGGGGACTGGCAGCCGGCGTCGCCACCAGTACCGAGCGGGTATCCAGCAGGGCCTGGCGCAGCAAATGCAGCTGACGCAGGGCAGGGCGGTCGGCCACCGTGGCCATGGCCGTATCCAGCGCCAGCAACGCCCTCTCGTGGGCACCTTGTTGCTTGTCCGCATCACTGCGATAGAGACGGGCGAAGGCCTCCAGCACCGTAACAACAGCGGCCTGCTCGGCCCGCGGCAGGGCCACATGTCGGCTGCGCAGCTCCACCACCGCACGGCCGGTTTCATGCACCGACAACGCCCAGGGCAGCCAGTCACGAGCGCGCGGCCCCGCATGCACCATGATCTGCATGAACAGGTCACGGGTGGCGCTTTCCAGGCGGTGGCGTAACCCGTTCAGCGGCGCCTCGCAGGCACGGGCCACCTGATAGCGCAGCTGGCGCAACAACCGATGTCGCAACCAGCCATTGCTGGAGGCGTTGCCGAACAGGCTGAACGCCACGGCCACCGCCAGCACCCCGCCAATCTGGCTGATCGCCTCGTTGACCACATACACCGGGTCGAACGTCATCGGGCTGTGCAGATTCAACAGGTAGATAAAACTGAGTACATAGCCGGTGCCATACCCGGCCAGCGTCGGCCGAGTAGTGAGATACAGCCCGGTGAGCAGAAACGGCACGATGCCGGCCACCATCAGGCCGAAGCCATCCATGTGAGTGAGCACCAGAAACTGACAGAGAAACGCCAGCGGCATACCGGTGGCAAAGCCCAGGGTAATCTGCCGCACCACCGCTGACGGGTTCGGCGCACTGGCAAACAGGCCGGTGAAAATCGTCGCCAACATCATGGCACTGCCCCCATGGACCCAGCCGGACAGAATCCAGAAACTGCCCATCACCAACATGGTCACCGTGGCCCGCACCCCGCTCACCAGCGCGCCGAGGCGATCATTACCGTGCTGGAACACCACCTCTTTCTGCGCCACCGTGGGCACGCCGGGGCGGCGCAATTGCGCATAGGCCTGCACATAGGCCTGTAATTCCTGCAGACAGCGGCCCAGCAGCTCGGCGCCAGTGTCGAAATCCAGTAATTCCCGGCGCGAGGTCAGCCCCTGGCGCTGCTCACTGATCTTGCCGGGCAATGCCCGCTCGGTGTGTTGCAGCTCCAACGCCAGCCGCGCGGCAGCCTCCGGGCTGGGCTGACAATCCCCTTCCAGGGCAGTGGCGGCAAACGCGCACAGCTGCATCAACCGGTCGCGGGTATCGCGGTGATGGGGCGCATGCATGCGATTCATCAGATGATGCAGAGTCTGGTAGCTGGTGGAGACCTCCATGAAATGCTGGTTGAGCTGGCGCAGGCGCGGGCTGTGCGCCCGCACGCCGGCGTCCTCGAACACCACGGAACTACGCAGGTTTTCCACCTGAATGGTCTCGCCCACAAACCGCATATGGGCCTCTTCCAGCGCCTCACGGGCCAGCACGCCCCCCAGGCTGCCGCGTACAAACGCCAGAAAGCCCCGGTATTGGTCAGCCAACTGCTGGCGCAGAGCCATACGCAACCGCTGGGGAAACAGCACATCCCCCACCAGCCCGGCCACCAGAATGCCCAGCATCACTTCGCTGACCCGCATCACCGCCGAATCAAACAGCCCCAGCGGATGCTGCACCACCGGCAGTACCACGATGGCCACGGTGTAGCCGGACAGCACAAAACCGTAGGACATGAAGTTGCGATACAGGGACGCCCCGGCGGCGCACAGACCAATCCACAGGGCCATGCCCACCAACAATAATTCACGCTGCTGCGGGAACAGGCCCACCAGCGCGATAGCCACGCCACAGCCCACCAGTGTGCCCATGGCCCGGTAGAAACTTTTCGCCAGCACCATGCCACTGGCCGGGTGCATCACCAACGCCACCGTCATCATGGTGGTGGCTGGCTGCTGCAGGTCCATACGCATGGCCAGCCAGCCACCGATAAAAATGGCCAGCAGCGCCTTGCCCACGTAGAGCCAGTCCAGCGCGGTTTCGCGCAACTGGCCCATCAGCCAGGGTCGGGGCGAGGCGGTCTCCTGCCGGGCATTCATGCTGGCGCGCTCACAGCTCGCGCTCGATCTGCTCGGCCACCCCCAGCAACCGCTTTAACAGGTTTTCCAACTGGGCGGTTTCCCGGGCATCGAAGGCGGCGCCGTACTGATTCAGCAGGGACGACATGGACGGCAGAAACTGTTCCACCAGCGCCTCCCCTTCCGGGGTCAGGGACACCAACACCCGGCGCCGGTCCTGGGGATCCGCATAGCGGGCCATCCAGCCCCGGTCGCAGAGAATATTGCACACCCGGGTCACGTTGGCCGACTTCTCTGCCGCCGCATCGCGCAGCTGGGTGACGGTCATGCCTTCCTGCTGGCAGCCGTACAGCATCATCAACACGTTGTAGTCCGTGTGATTGAGCCCGTACTGGCGCAGCACCAGGTTGGCGGTGTCGTGGACGTGCTGGGAGATGGCCTTGACCAGCCGCACCAGCATGGCCGGTTCCCGGGGGTAGCCGGGAAAGCGCTGATGGGTCAGGTTGATGCGATTTTCGGTGGCGTCGAAGCGGCTCACACAGCCCTCCTGAATCTTTATGAACATGATTCACAAAGTATACAACGGAATAGTACACAAATGAACTATTCCGTTGTCGCTGAGTTATCGCCGCTTGGGAGTTGGCCCTATGCCACTGATATTAATCGCTTAATTGGGAGAGGCTTCGCCGGATTCCTGAAAAGGCCTAAGCTGCCACTGGGCGAACGCCTGCTGGGCCAGCTCCAGTTGCTCAATCAGCCGCTGGCGTTTGCTGGGATCAAAGCGGCGGCTGGCCAGGGCCTGCAGGCTTTTTTGCAGGCCATTGCGATGGCTGCGCTCCATCTGTGTCAGCCAGTGGTCCTGCGCCCCGGTAACCACCAGCACATCACGGCCGGCGTGGTTGCGCTGGCTGACCTGATACCAATGCACCAGTGCCCGGCCCAGCACCACATAGGCAAACTGCGGGTCCCGCAGGGGGCCGTAGACGGCTTCGCGGAATCCCCCACTGAGCGGGCCGAATTTCAGTTTGGTGAGCTTGTCGCTGTAGTAGTAGCTGCCGGCGGCGCCCAATAACCCGCCAATCAACGCGCCGGCACCCAACGAATGCCCCAGCGCCACCGCATCAATGCCGGCACCGCCCACGGCGCCGGCGCCAAAACCGGCGGCGGCCAGCTGGGTCTTGCTGATGCCCCATAGCTGACGGGTGCGCTCACTGAACAGGTCACCGCCTTGCGGGGTGACCAGCGCCTCTTCCTGACGCTGCAGGCGGCGATGCTGGTACAGGTCTTCCACCGCCACCCGCAGCCGTTGTTCGCGCTCACGCTGCCAGTTCTGCCACCGTTGTTGCAGCTTGGGCAACAGGGGGCTGACGTCTTCGAACTCACTCAACCGTGCGGTTTCCTGGTGGCCGAGCATGTCGATCAGGGCATCGGCGATGCGCTCCAGGGCCTGGCTGTCGCGGCCGAACTTGAGGGCCTGCAGGTACTCCAGCGCCGCATCCAGCGGTTCGCGCCAGTGGGGCGCCAGCTGGCCAAAGCTGCGCAGCAGGTCCAGGTGTTTTTCGAACGGGGCACGCACCGCGTCGAAGCGCCGCACGATCTGGAAATACTGGCCCAGCGCGGCTTCCCAGGCAGCGCTGTGGTCGTCCGGGCCGATCTGGTTGATCAGCGCCAGGCTGGGCCGGCCGGTCCAGCGCAGAACATTCATTTCCGCTTCGTGCTCACGGTTATAGGGCACGGAGCCATCCACCACATAGATGATCCCGGCGCCCTCCACGATGGGCCGCAGCAATTCACATTCGTCGTGGTAACGCGGGTCATCACGGTGCTGGGTCACGAAAGCGGCCACGGTCTCCGGCCGATCCGAGGCGGACAGGCTGTGGCCCTGCAACCAGGCCAGCACCTTGCGGGGGCGCTGAAAGCCGGGGGTGTCGATCAGCTCATACAGCGTCACGTCATCCACTTTCATGGGGTAACGGTGACTGTCGCGGGTGGTGCCGGGCTCCATGGCGATGGCGATGCTGTCGTTCTGAGCCAGCGTCGCCACCACGCTGGACTTGCCCTTGTTGGGGTGGCCCACCACGGCAAAGCGCGGCAGGTCCACGCCAGGCGCCGGCGTGTCGTTGTCGGGTTCGTGCATCAGGCTTGCTGCTCCTTCTCTGCCGCCACCGGGGCACACAGCAGTAACTGGCTGTCGCGCTGGCGGTCCACAAAGCGTTGCCACTGGGCCAGCAACCCCGGGTCGGCCAACGCCGCTCCGTCTTCGTCGGCCAGCGGCACCAGCGCCAGCAGCGCCGTCATACCCTGTTCGCGGGCATCAAAAATAAAGTCGCTCAGCTCCCCGGTGGGCGGTTCCCAACCCCGGGCCACCACAATCACCGGCTGCCCGGCTTCCGCCGCCTGCGCCAACACCCGGGCATCCTCATCCAGACTGCTATTGCCGCCGGCACGCAACTGCAACGGCGCCGGACCCGCCGACAGGGCGGCACCGAGTGATGCAGATTGCAGGCCCGCCCCGGCCCAGTGAATCAGGGTGGTGCTGGCAGGGAGTGGCGACAGGGCGGTGTGGGCCGGGGCCGGGGCTGCCGGCCCCTCATCGTCGCCCCGGGTGTCCACCCAGGGCGTATCAAAGCGGTAATGGAGCGGCTGCCAGCCCGGGTGTGCGCGCAGGGCACGATGGCTTTGCCAGCGTAATTGCAGCGCCGCCAGCATCAGCAGCACACAGCGGGGCAGCAGCACATAGACCAGCCACAGCATCAACACGAACGGCCACCAGGTGCCCAGCAAGGCCGGATCGGCCACACCGTTGCCTTGCTGTAACCGGTAAAACTGGGAAGTCTCCACCAGCGCCAACGAGGGTACCGCGTCAGGCCACAGGGACTGCCAGGGCAAGGCCAGTGCACTGATCCATTGGTGATAACCGGCGGCGGACGCCTGCAAGGTGGTGCTCCAGCCAAACGCCAGATCCTGCACCGCCACCAGCAACAGCAAGGTAAGCAACCCGGTGAGGGCAAACATCAAGCCGCCGGTGTGCGCCACCCGGGCGGATAGCACCGGGCGCAACGAAGCCAACGCATCGTCATTTCCACGCCAACGGCCCAGCAGGGTACGCCAGGGCTGCCAGCCCAGCCAGGCCTGCACGCTGGTGAACAATGCCAGCAGCCCTTGCAGGCCCACCAGCGCCACCAGCAGGGTCACGTTGATCTGCTGGCCACCATCGTAATAGAGCAGGCCCAGCATGAAAGCCACGCCCAGCACGGCCCCCAGGCCAGCAAACACCCAACGCGCCTGGCGCCAGCCACGCAGTCGCGGATCACTACCGCTGTCCACCTGACGCTGGCCATTGAGGGCATGTAGAGAGGCCAGCCAGGCGGGCACCGTGAGCGGCTGCCGCTGCTCCTGTTGCTGCTGGGCAAAACGCCGGTCGCGGCGATGCAGGAACGCGTGGTTCTGGTCCACATCGCGGCGATACTGGTCGTCAAAATCCAGCAGCAGGGTTAACGCGTTTGCCAAAGCGGCCTCGGGTCAGGGCAGATCAATAACGGGACGGCGCGGAAGAAGTCGCAGACGGAGCCGCTTCGTCCGCAGGTGCCGCCGGCGCATCAGGCACCGGGCCTGGCATATTCGGGTCGTTCTTTTCCGAGGTATATTTCACGCCCTCGGTGGCGCAGGCACCACAGGCGTTGGCGAACTCACCCAGAATGCCGCCCTGCTGGTCGTAACCAAACACCGGACGATAATCCATGGTGCACACATCGGGCGGATCATCCGGGCAAGTGAGCGTGTCGTCCGGCAGGCCCATGGGGTAATCGTTATCGTACGAGGAACTACAGCCCGCCAATACCAGGGCCAGGCCCGTTGCAGCCAGAACGGCAGCTTTCATATTGCTCTCCTTGTCGCGTGTGTCGGCGCGTGTGTCGCGTGCATGAGCGCACGCGTGAATGCGCATTACACAGGGTATCTCTGAGACCCAAGCATAGATAAAGTTCGCTACGAACGCAGCCTGCGTTTGCCCATGGGGTGCGTTAAACTTTGGCCGCCATTCTTTTTCTGTTGCCCGTGAGGCTTACCATGCACTCCCCCCATCGCCCCATCGACTGGCGCCACACTCCTGCGGCCATCTGGCGTGGCCGTTCACAAACGCTGCGTCCTGTTCCCCACCCGGACCCGGTACGCCTGCATGACTTGCTCGGCATCGATACCCAGAAAGGCAAGCTGGTACAGAACACGGAACGTTTTCTCGCCGGACAGCCCTGCAACCATGTGCTGCTGTGGGGTAGCCGTGGCACCGGCAAGTCCTCCATCGTCAAAGCCTTGCTCAACGAATATTCCGCCCGTGGACTACGCGTGATCGAGGTGGACAAGGATGATCTGCACGACCTGCCGGATATCGTTGACGATATTCGCGATCGCAGTCAGCGCTTCATCATTTACTGTGATGACCTGTCCTTCGAAGATGGCGAAAACCAGTACAAGCATTTGAAGAGCGTGCTGGAAGGATCGCTGGAATTGCCGCCGGAAAACGTGCGCATCTATGCCACCAGCAACCGCCGCCATCTGCTCCCCGAATACATGAAAGACAACGAGCAGACCCAGGTGGTGAACCGGGAGCTGCACCATGGCGATGTGGTGGAAGAAAAAATTTCCCTGTCCGACCGGTTTGGCCTGGGATTGAGTTTTTATCCGATCAACGAGGCGCAGTATTTCGAGATCGTCGATCACCTGTTCGGCGAGGTGCGTGACCGGGAACAACTGCACGTGCGGGCCCGGCGTTTTTCCATGGAGAAGGGCGTACGCTCCGGGCGCACCGCGCGGCAGTTTTATAACCAGTTTGTGGGGGAGTTTTGAAAAAGCAGCTTCGAGCGACTAGCTTCGAGCGACTAGTTAAATCTTTTTCTCGTGGCTAACAGCTAGCCGCTCGTCACTGCCTTAAAGCTGCTTTGCGGTGGCATCACAAATATTATTCAACGCCTTGCGGGCTGCCGGAATCACCCCGCCCATGGAAATGAATCCATGCACCAGTTTTGGGTAATCCAGCGAAGTTACGGCGTTGCCTGCGGCGCGCAGTTTTTCGGCGTACTCGAGCCCTTCGTCGCGTAACGGGTCAGTGGCGGTGATCATGATTGCCGGGGGCAGACCGGCCAGGTCCGGGTTGCGCAACGGCGAGACCCGATAATCTTCGATCACCGCCGGGTCCTGAATGAAATGCCCGCGAAACCAGGTCAGCAAGGGCAGGTCCAGCCCGAAGCCCTGGCCCAGCGTCTGCACGGAAGGGTGGGCCAGGGCCCCGTCGGTGGTCGGGTAAATCAACACCTGCAACGCCGGCTGAGGCAGCCCTGCCAGCTTCGCCTGCTGAGAGACCACCGCGCTCATGCAACCACCGGCGCTATCGCCCATCACCGCCAGGCGCTGCGGGTCCAGGCCCAGCTGGGCGGTGTTGTCGAGCAACCAGCGCCAGGCGGCGAATGAATCATCCATGCCGGCCGGGGCAGGGTGCTCCGGGGCCAGCCGGTAATCCACACTCAACACCACCGCATCGGTGCGGTCAGCGATATAGCGACACAACCGGTCGTACTCTTCCACGCCGCCCACGGTAAAACCGCCACCATGGAAAAACAGAATGGCAGGGGCGACTCGGGGCGCATTCGCCGGACGGTAGCGGCGCACCAGAATCTGGCTGCCGTCATCCACTGTGACCTGATGATCCACCACCACGGGAAGGCGAACCGGCGCCACATCCAACAGCGCAATCATGTCCCGGTAATTACGCCGGGCTTGCTCCACCGTGCCCGAATTAAGAGTCGGCTTGGCACCGCTCAGTGCCAGCAGAAAACGCAATCGCGAATCCAGGTGTGAGCGGCTGTGGGTTTCCAGTCCGACGGCAAAACGTTCCAGCACCGGACCGGGCAACGTCATCAGGGCACGTACTGTTGCCCGCTCAAAAACAACTGGATTCATGGGGTCTCCTTATGCTGATCGCCAGACGCATGACGCCAAACGCAACACGCTAACACCAGACAACCCGCATCTTCTGCGGGCTTGGCATTACCGGTTTTGCCTCAGGCATCAGGCTTCAAGCGTCAGGCGTTGTCTAAAAATACCATTCCAGGCCACCTTCGATGCCGGTGACGGTCAGGTACTCTTCATCAATGTATTGCATGTATTCCAGGGTCAGCCCCAGATTGAATTCCGTGCGTAAACCCACGCCCGCCCCGAACGCCAGGCTGGTGTCGTCATTGCGGGCGGTATCATCACGGCAGCCCAGGGCGTTGCACTTGCGCGTCACCGTTTTCACTTTCACATCGGCAATGCCGGCAAAGCCCTGCACGAACAGGTTCTCCACATAGGGCAGCTTCACCGGGGACTTGAAGGGGAAACGGCCCGTGGCCAGCAACGCGCCCACATGGTCCACGCTATAGTCGACCTTGTTGCGACTGTTTTCCGACCGGTAGGTGTCCGGCGAGGGCCCGGTGGCCGCGCGCAGCTCTACCCCCCAGTAGGGATTGACCATGCCGCCCAGGCGCAGGCCAACCCCGGTGGGGGTTACCTCCCGGCTGTCATAATCGAGATTGAGGTGCATCAGGTTGCCGGCCACATAGGCAGAACGCTGATCCTGATAATGGGCTACCGGGTCCGCCCACAGAGCGGGACTGAACAACAACCCGAAAAGCATCCAGTAACGCATTGTCTGTCGTCCTTTTGTTATTGTTGGGATTATGCGCTTTGCTGATACGCATCGACGGCCTGTTATACCATTGCCTGCGGGCAGAGTCTGGTCATCTGCGGCCTTTTTTCATCAACAACGAGGATTGTGATGTCGGTGTACACCCCGCTCAGCCCCGCCCAATTGGCAGAGGTGCTGGAGCCGTTCGGTTTCCAGCTGCGCGATTATCACGCCGCCAGCCACGGCATCGAGAACAGCACCTTTCTGATCGAGGCCGGCGATCGCCATGGCCAGCCCAGCCCACTGGTGCTCACCGTGTTCGAGTCCCTGAGCGCGCCGGCCCTGGCACCGTACCTGACCCTGCTGGAGCAGCTGGCGGAACAGCACCTGCCGGTCCCCGCGCCCCTGCCGGATGCCGACGGCAAAGACCAGATCACGGTAGCGGGCAAACCCGCAGTGCTGATGCCACGTCTGCCCGGCCAGCACGATTTTGCCGTGGATGCGGATCGCTGCCGACAAGTGGGCACCTTGCTGGCGCGGCTGCACGCCAGCGACACCGCCGCACTGCAACCCTTGCCCAGCGAACGGGAGCGCCTGCACGGCTTTGCCGACCACCTGCACAAACTACCCGAGGCCGAGCGCGACACCGCCGCCGCCCTGCTGCACGACTGGCTGGCCCAGCCCGCCGGCACCACGCTGATCCACGGCGACCTGTTCCGCGACAACCTGTTGTGGAAAGACGGCCAGATCAGCGCCCTGCTGGATTTCTACAATGCCTGCCTGGACCACCCGGAGTACGACCTGGCGGTGGCCCTCAACGACTGGTGTGTGGACCCCCATGGCCAGATTGCACCCGAACGGGAACTGGCCCTGTTATCTGCCTACCGGGATCAAGGCCGCAGCGTGGACCACAGCCGCCTGTGCGAAGCACTGGCCGTGGCGGCCCTGCGTTTCTGGCTGTCTCGCCTGGCCGGCCCGGTGTCCGACCACAGTGAAGGGCAGGGCAGCAAGGACCCGGAGGAGTTTGCACGGATTTATCGGCAGCGACTGAAGGCGTTAACGGTGTAGGAAAGAGAGGCGCCGCACGCTACACGCCCCAAGCTACAACACGAACCCCGGCCGCCCAGACCTGCAACGTTCGGCACCGCGCCCAAACACGATGGGCGCGCTATTTGCCGTAATGGCAAATCACAAATTCTTCCTGCGTTGTAAGCTTGGGGTGGGTAGCGTCCAGCTACGACGAGCCAGACAGAATCAGGTGATTCAGGTGCGCCAGGTATTCCTCTTCCTGCCATAACCAGGGGTAACCGGGGCACGCCAGCGACGTGGGCGTCAGCGCTTGCACGCCCTGGGTCAGGGCATTGACCACCATCATTTCATGCAGATCCGCCCACCCGGTGGGCAGCTTGCGCAGATGCGGTGGCTGGCGCACAAAACCTTCGCTTATCACCGGTTGCAGGCGGCGCAGGCGGGTGAATGCCATGCGCCGCTGCAACTGATCTTCCAGCCGTCGCTGCCAGTGCATGCCGCCGGCATCCAGCAGCAGCTGCTTCATGGGGTTGGCCAGCCTGCCCAGCAGGCCGGAGGCAGGCAGGGCTTCGCCGCTGGCCAGCCGGTAGCGCGGGTCATCATCCAGCCAGACACTGAAATCGAGAAAATCCAGCTCACTGGTATCCAGCTGCCGGAACTGCTCGCTCAGCGCCACCGTGGTGCTCAGCCCCACCGGCACCGAGGGGAACAGGGCGTGCAGGGCACGGGGGATCTCGCGCAGGTAATCTTCCAGCCGCTCCCCGGCGGCAGGGGACCAGTGCGATGGCAGCGGCCGTTCCGGAGAACGCTTGAATACCCGCCGGGCCACCCCGTGGGCATAAGGCAAGGACGGAAACTGGTAGCAGAAATCCAGCCCGGCTACGTCACCGAGGTATCCCCACTGCTCGATTAGCGCCAAGGTCTCACTCCACACCCTGACAAAATCTTCCGGGCGGCGCACAAAGGAACGGCGGGCACGGCTGTCGTTGATAAAGCGGCTGCTGAGCCAGACCTTGAGCCCCCGCTCGTGGGCCGACTGCAGCACCTGCTGAAGTTGATGGCGTATCTTCACCTCGGTCGCCGGCAGCCCCTGGGGCATCAGCTCGCAGCGATCCATATGGATGCCACTTTCCGGGGTCGCGATCAGGTGGGGGCAGGGGTCCAGGCGCAAGGCATTGAAACCCCGCTGCTGGGTTTCGTCCAACACGCGCTCCAACGAAGCATAGGCGCCATCGCGAATATCGCGCTGCAGCAGCCAGGACAAATCCCAGCAGGCCATCGCCAATGGTTGTGCATCGTGTTGCGCCATGCAGGTCTTACCGCCTTTTTAGATCAAGCGCATCAGCATACCCGTTTCGGAGGTTGCCTCAATGGCTCTTCACCCTGTCGCCCGCGTATTGACCCGCCTTGACACTCAACAGGGCGATAAAAGTGCGAACCGATTCCCCCTTTCGCTCGACAGCGCTATGATCAGAACCATGAAAACAATACTAAAAACACTGATTCTGACCCCGGGCCTGGCCTGGGCGGCCGAGCAACTGCCGGACACCGCCCCGCCGGACGATGCGGCCCCGCAAACCCGGGAAAAAGACCCCGCCCACCCCATGGATGGCGAGGAAATGGACTCCTTGTACCTGCAATCACCG
>NZ_LWEZ01001713.1:0-955 GCF_001634945.1 Alcanivorax sp. HI0044 | reverse complement strand
GTCCATAGGTTGGCGAAGGTAACAAATGAGGATTGCCAGCTTATTGAGACGCTCATGGATCAATTCTCTTGTTTTGAACATAGCCAGTCCGATGAATCTCCTGTGGATATACCTGATCCAGCTGTATTGGACGAGGCGCTCACAAAGATTATTGAGTGGCATGCAGATTTTAGTAAAAGGTAAAGCAATATCTGTTCTTCGGCGTGAGCGATAAATCGCACTGTTTTTATCGGGAGATGACCAGTGCGAGTTGATGCTATGAATTTTTAGGGGATTAGCTATGTCAGACCAGGGCCTACCAAATTTAAAAATCCACACCACCCTGGTGGAAAAGATCAACTTCGCCTGCCACCAGAGCGCCTTTGCCGTGCTGCGGGAATTGCAGATCGAGAATCTGGATGAAGAGCAGGATCTGTCAGACCTGTCGGTGACATTAGAAGCCTCCCCGGCGTTTGTGAAGGCGAAGACCTGGACGGTGGACCGGTTGGCGGCGGGTGGTCTGCTGGCTATGAAGGACCGTGACCTGGAGCTGGATGGCGGTTTCTTGCTGGGGCTGACGGAATCCATGCGCGGCACGGTGACGATTCGAGTCACCCAGGCTGAGCAGTGCCTGGCCGAATTGGCGATTCCGGTGGAGTTGTTGGCCTGTAATGAGTGGGGCGGTGCGACCTACATTCCTGAATTGTTGGCGGCGTTCTGCACGCCGAACGATCCGGCGGTGGACCGGTTGTTGGGCCAGGCTAGCCAGATTCTGCGCAAGGCGGGCAAGTCGGGCAGTATCAACGGCTACGATTCCGGCAGCCGTGAGCAGGTATGGCTGATGGCGTCGGCTATTTATTCTGCCATTGTGAAAATGCAGGTGGGCTATGCGTTGCCGCCCGCCAGTTTCGAGAGCAATGGCCAGAAAATCCGCCTGCCCAACCAGATTGAAAGCGCCAAGGTGGCGACTTGCCTG
>NZ_LWEZ01001712.1:0-1152 GCF_001634945.1 Alcanivorax sp. HI0044 | reverse complement strand
GTCTGTTTCGTAGGCGCTGACCAGGGCGCCACCGGCAAGCAGGTCGCTGCTTTCGATGGGGCGGATCACGAATATCAGTGGGCTGCGTCCTTCTCGTTTGAGAAACAGGGTCTCGCTGCAATAGGCTTCCTTGCCCATGCTGGAGCGAACCACCTGGGCGGAGGCTCGAAAGAAGGCGCTTTGGACATCGCTTTCTGCGAAGCGGAAGCGTTCGTCACGAATGCCCAGGCAGCGCTCGCGGGCGATCAGCTCACGGGCAGCCTTGTTGGAGTAGAGGATGGTGGCCATGCTGTCGAGGACAAAGGTGGCGTCGGGGAGAACGTCAATGATGGCGGCCAGTGAGGAGGCCGCCTGGTTACGGGTCTCCAGTTGCCGGTAAAGCTGTACGGTCTGGCGGATATGCGGAACCAGTCGATTCAGGGCATCCAGTTCCGCCTGCTGATATGGGCCTTGTGCAACGGTACGCTGGATGGTGAGCACGAAGCTGTGGGTGCGGGTGGTATCAACCAGCAGCCAGGCGGAATCCAGCATGTCCTGTTCGTTTTCCCATTTGGAATAATCTTCATCGGGCTGGAAGTCTGGCAGCAGGGGCAGGGCAGCCTGGAACAGCCCTGGCGCCTGCTTGACTGCCTGGTTGGTGACCACGTCCTGGGCAATCATGTTGTTTTCCAGATACCAGGTGATGAATTCTTCGGACAGGCCGTGATACCAGAGGTGCTCCATGCGCAAGGGCTGCCGGTTGATGACCAGTAGCTGGGCGGCACAGCCCTTGATGGCGTTGGTCAGCTTTTCCAGAAAGGTATGAAAACCCTGCGGATGGGTGAGCGCGCCATAGAGTGCATGGAGCAGGTCGGGTTCATTTTGAAGTATCTGTGCTGGATTCATTCCGATGCCCCCATGGTGAATGCTTCCGGTGTGTATCTTTATGTCGGTCGGCGCTCCGGTGGCTTGCCGAGCGGCTGGGTGCAGGCGTGGAGATGCTGCGGGCTCTGCTCACCAGGGAGCGTGTCGCTTTGTTTTGGCTTTTCCGTACAAGGTGGCCGCTTTCTTCGGGCCCCAACCCGAACGGCAATTGCAGAAGAGCCACCAGTGTTCCCTTCCCCTGATTAGAGGATAGGGACTAGCTTAGCGGGTGCTGAGTGGATCGTGAAG
>NZ_LWEZ01001711.1:0-774 GCF_001634945.1 Alcanivorax sp. HI0044 | reverse complement strand
GGCCCGGCAGGGTGAACTGGCCGGCGCCACGCTTTTTCAGGTGACCTTCCATGATATCGGCAAGTTCGTCGAAAACCGCGTTGACGTCTTTCTTGGTCAGGCCGGTGGTTTCACTGATCTGGTTAACGATCTGGGTTTTGTTCATCGGTTCGGTGATGGTTTTCACCTTGCGAGCCGCTGTAGCGCTGGATGCTTTAGCAGCTGTCTTTTTCTTTGCAGCCATGGATTGCTTACCCCTTATTGGTGTCTTCCTGATGTTGTATTGGTTCCGCAATGGTGCGGATAACCGGCGGTGCTTCCTTGTCAGGTGTGGCCCTGGACTGCACAACACAGTGGCCCCCTGATAGGGTTCGCATCTTTTATATGCCATGGATTTTCAGGGCACAAGGCGTTGAGACACTATTTTTCAAGGTATTTTGTGAAATTAGGTAGGCATGTGGCCCGTTTGGCAGTGAATCGCCGTCTGGCATGGCTCGGGGACGGTTGAATCGCTATACTGTGGCGCCTTTTTCAGTGGTCCGGCGTCGGGGCAGGTTCCAGCGAGCCTGGGATCGCCTTCAATGAGCCGGACGGCGTAATCAGAATAGAAGCGGACGTTAAGCATGCGAAGCCATTATTGCGGTGATTTGCGAGCCTCCCACGACGGAGAAACAGTAGAGCTTTGCGGTTGGGTCAGTCGCCGCCGTGACCATGGTGGGGTGATCTTCCTCGACCTGCGCGATCGCAATGGTCTGGTCCAGGTGGTCTTCGACCCGGATACGGTGGAAGCTTTTG
>NZ_LWEZ01001710.1:0-1515 GCF_001634945.1 Alcanivorax sp. HI0044 | reverse complement strand
CCCCGGTTTTCCTTTTCAACTTTCAACTTTGGACTTTGAACTGGATCCCGCGGGCAGAGCGGCCACCGTGAGGCACCGCGCCTAACCCGAGTTGTCGCTAGTCACTAGCAGCTTGTTGCTGCTTTTAATCCCGCTCGATCAACCATTCCGCAATGCGCCCCCAGCTCTGTTTCTGTGCGGCGGCGCTGCCCAGGATACCCATATGCCCACCATCAATGGTGACAAAGGTTTTATCCTTGCTGCGAATCAGCGGTTTCATGGCCTGGCTGCATTCCGGGGTGACGATGGGATCGTTGGCACCGGTAATGTTCAGCACGTTAGCGGTGACCTGGTTCAGGTGCCCGTCAGTCCCTTCCATGGGGAGTTGGCCGTGGGCGACCACGTTGTCCGTCCACAGGTAGCGGATGATGTCCTGAATCACGCCGCCGGGGTAGGCCACCATGTCGTCCAGAAAAGCCCCGTTGGTGGCGTGGGAGGCGACGAAGTCCCGGTCATGCAGGTTCTTCATCAGGCTCCAGTAACCCTGCAGGCTGCCAATGGGGTTGGTGAGCTTGAAGGCCAGGCTGTTTACCCAGCCCGGGGAACGCAACAGGTCCGCAGGCACATCATGGATACGCAGGCCGGTGCGTTTGCGAATCCACTTGGCCCGGCGGCTCAGGGCGCGGTACTGGCCGCCCAGCGCGCCGTTGCGGTGATAATCCGTGGGCGCGCCGATCAATACCAGGTTGTTGATGTCCGGGTCGTTACCCAGGGCGGCGTAGCAGAGGCTGAACAATCCGCCGAAGCTCCAGCCGTGCAGGCTCAGTTTCTGCTCACCACTGTGCTGGCGGACCTGCACCAGCAGTTTGGGCAGATAGTCCGCAAAGTAGCTGCTCAGGCTCAGGTGGTTGTGATGGCGGCCGGGGCGGCCCCAGTCGACCATGTACAGCTCGAACCCGCGGGCGCGCAGGTAACGCACCAGACTGCGCTGGGGGAACAGATCATAGATCAGCATGTTCACTGCCAGCGGTGCCACCAGCACCAATGGCGTGCGCTGGGTGGTCTGGCTGACCGGCACTACGGTGCCGTCCGACAGGGGAATGGCGCTTTCGGTCAGCGGCGGGTAATAACGCAGTTTTACCAGACCGTCGTCGAACAGGGTCTCGTAGGGCGTCTGTTCCGCCTGGCTGAGTTGCTGGGCGTCGAAAGGCGCGCCCGGCCATTGTCCAGGCGATGCCGCCAGGGGCGGGTTCGCTTGTAAACCACCTGCTGTAGTGTGTCAGTTAGCATGAATTCCACCGGCTAAGGATCAACGGGCGGTTATTGTAGGGAAGAAGCGGGCGGGCGCAGTTGCCGTGCGGACCGCCATTGATGTCGGGGGGGATACCCGCCCCGATTTGCCGCAGTTCCGGTCATTGCGGATGAGCGGGATCTGTGCAGGGCGGGGCGTTTATATCAGTGGGTATAAGCGCCCAGTTTGCCGCGCACCCGTACCTGGCTGCCGGCTTTCAGATTATCTTCAAAGCCGGCTTTCCC
>NZ_LWEZ01001709.1:0-879 GCF_001634945.1 Alcanivorax sp. HI0044 | reverse complement strand
GACGCGGGGAAAACGGTCGGCGCTGGTGATACGGATATACGGGTAGGATTTGTCGTCGCGCAGAAGAATGTTGTAAGGAGGTTTCAACTCCTTGATCAGCGACTGCTCCAGCAGCAGCGCTTCCGCCTCACTGCCGGTCACTGTTGTCTGGATATCACGAATTCGCCCGACCAGTGCCCGGGTTTTCGCACTGGATACATTCTTCTGGAAGTAGCTGTTCAGGCGCGCCTGAAGATTACGCGCCTTGCCCACATACAAAACACCCCCGTCCCCGTCCAGCATACGGTAAACGCCGGGCTTTCGGGCACAGTGAGTGAGGAAGTGTTTGGCATCGAAATCAGACAAGGGGGATATCTCAAAACAGATTGGCAAACAGAAAGTGTATCAGCCCTGCCCTGATGATTTCCCCCTGTAGCGAAGCGGCAATCAGGGGGCTGTGTTTTCTACCGCATCGAGCATGCCGTGACGCACGGCCAGCAACGCCATTTCCACATCGCTGGTCACACCCAGCTTGTCGAAAATACGGTACCGGTAGGTGTTCACGGTTTTCGGTGACAGGCAAAGTTTGTCTGCCACATCCTGCACTTTGTGGCAATTCACGATCATCATCATGATCTGCAGTTCGCGCTCGGAGAGCATATCCAGCTGCGAGCCCTCATCACCGGTATAGGGCTTGAGCGCCATGGCCTGAGCGATTTCCGGGCTGATATAGCGCTGGCCGGTAGCCACCACCTTGATAGCGCGCACCATTTCTTCCAGGTCGGCACCCTTGGTCATGTAACCGGCGGCACCGGCTTTCATCAGGCGGGAGGGAAACGGTTCTTCTTCGCACATTGTGACAGCGATAACGCGGACACCTTCGTCAACGCGTAACAGTTT
>NZ_LWEZ01001708.1:0-672 GCF_001634945.1 Alcanivorax sp. HI0044 | reverse complement strand
TCGTCCACTTCATTGAAACCGGAATAGAGCCGAATCGGATCGCCATCGCCACCCTCGGTCCACAGCTCCTTGCCCAGGCGGTCGCTGTTATTGCCGATCACCGCATTGGCGGCTTTCAGGATGGTACCGGTGGAGCGATAGTTCTGCTCCAGGCGAATGGTGCGGGTGTCCGGGAAGTCGCGGCTGAATTTGTGGATATTCTCGATCTTGGCGCCGCGCCAGCCATAGATGGACTGGTCATCGTCACCGACAATGGTGACCGCGTTATTTTCGTCCGCCAGCAACCGCAGCCAGGCGTACTGAATACTGTTGGTATCCTGGAATTCGTCCACCAGAATGTGCCGGAAGCGGCGCTGATAGTGGCCGCGCAGGTTCTCGTTGTCGCGGAACAGCTCCAGCACCCGCAGCAGCATTTCATTGAAGTCCACCAGCCCGCCACGCTCACAGGCCTCTTCGTAGGCGAAGTAGATCTTCTGCATGGTCAACGCGAACAGATCGCCGCCCACATCCATATGCCGGGCACGCAGGCCCTCATCTTTCTGGCCGTTAATGAACCAGGTGGCCTGACGGGCCGGCCAGCGCTGCTCGTCCAGCCCCAGCTCCTTGCTCACCCGCTTGATCAGGCGAATCTGGTCGTCCGCATCGATGATCTGGAAGCCCTGGGGGAGCCCG
>NZ_LWEZ01001707.1:0-1111 GCF_001634945.1 Alcanivorax sp. HI0044 | reverse complement strand
GGTTTCTCCCAGCGACTACACCCAGGTGCGTTGGCAGCCGAAAGGCAGCCTGCAGCCTGACCAGGTGCAGCAATATCGCTATCGGGTAACGGTGCAGTAGCACCGGGAGAAACAGACGGGGGATCGAAAGATCCCGGGAAGTCTTGTGCGAGCGGCTTGATCGTCAGCGATCGGCCGCATGGGGAGGGGCGGACCGCTCGTGAATAACGAGGGGCCGCTCTCGCAAGGCTTTCGAAACCGAGGGTAATCCAAAACACAATCCATTAAAGGAATGAAGCCATGAAACATGCCTTCAACAAGGGCGTGTTGTCTTCGAAAATGGCCGCATCCCTTGTGTCTGGGGGTCTACTGTTTGCCGCAGGGCAAGCATGGGCGCTGACTGACGCAGGGACGGACATCAAGAACAAGGCAACCGTTACCTATGAAGATGCCAACGGCAACAGCTACTCCGCACAGTCCAATGAAGCGGTAGTGACCGTTGCAGAAGTCTATGCGGGTACGTTGGAAAATGACGGCAAGAAATCCGGTGCGCCGGGTGAAACCGTTTACTTCAGCCACACCCTGAAAAACACCGGTAATGCCACCGACACCTTCACCCTGGACGGGCTGAATGGTGCCGGCGCAGCGGGTAGCTATCAGGTGTTTATCGACGCCAACGGCAATGGTCAGCCTGATGCCGGTGAAAGCGCCGCCACGTCTGTGAGCGTTGACGCGGGTGACCAGGTCGAGCTGATCCTGGCCGTGCCGGTTCCATCCGGAACCGCAGCGGGCGCCACCATCGAAGGCACCTTGCTGGTGCGTTCGACCCGGGGCGATGGCAGCTTCGACGCCAATGACGGTGGCTTGGTACAGGATATCGGCAGCAACGCCGATATTGGCGACTATAACTCTGACGGTGTTAACGGCGCAGACGGTAACGACACCAACACCGATCAGGTGACGGTGACCACCGATGCGGTGCTGGTAACCACCAAGTCTGCATCTGTCAATACCTCTAACAACACCATTACCTACACCTTGACGGTGAAGAACAATGGTGGCAGTGCGGCGCAGAATGTAAATATCTTCGATGCCGTGCCAGCCAATGCCACCTTTGTGGAAATCAATTCGG
>NZ_LWEZ01001706.1:0-1060 GCF_001634945.1 Alcanivorax sp. HI0044 | reverse complement strand
TTAACTGGAGCCCATCCTGAGGCTCAAAACCGTTCGGGAACACGATAAAGAGTACGTTTTGATCCCAGACTTCCTGAAACTTTGTCTCACTGAAACTGATATTCCCCAAAGCAGGATCGGCAACATAGACATGGCCATTCTGATACTTCTTAAGCACAACGAAATGCTTAAACCCACCATAAGCGATCGGAACAATAGCGGGGTGATCCAGCGTCTTAATATCTGACATTTCGGCTCTAAACCCCCCACTAGGGTGGCCCAGTGCTGTCGCCAGACGCTTCATATCAAGAAGGGAAAATCCTCGGCGCTCGACAATCTTATCCGTTTCACCAAATCGCAACAGCCCTTCCATGATCTGGCGCTCCTGGAACTGGCGTCCAAGATACTGATTAAGCACCGTCGTAAGGGCTGCAGAGCCACAGGAATAGTCATACGCCTGGCGCGTAACATTGTGATAACGGAACTCAGATACCGGTTTAACCACGATATCCCGTTCACGTAATGGCACTGGTGTCGTCGGGTGTTCGTAGTAGACCTCCCCTTTCTTGGGGGGTTCGATCACAACAGACTCATTGGCTGCAAAAAATATCAGCGCCACACCCAGCATGGAAGTCAGCATCTATGGCATCCAGCATTATTGTTATTGTTTGTGTCCAATATGGTCAGACATGTTAACCACGTCACCCAGCACAGGCAACCATGTTAATTCGCCGAAGAAGCAAAGACGCGAGCTTAGCGGTCATTCCAAGTGCTCGCCACCATCGCAACTTATAAAATCAATGGGTTACAACCCGCTCAGGGACATAAAGACTGCGACCACACACCCTTCCCCATTGGCAACTCACATTAGGCTACACGGAAAGGTCATACCCATAACGCTCAGCAGTCGCTTTGAATTGTGGCAATACAGGCTCCAGCCATGGAGCGTAATGCCTCCAGCGGCCAACTGAATCGGTGTAAATTTTCTGGGTCACCCCGCCATAGCTGGGCGTGGCCAAGGTTTTCCTTTGTTTCGCATGCAGGTCAAAATCCAGAACGGCGTCATCCCACGGTAGACCGA